>CAKNAD010000026.1:0-11255 GCA_929200515.1 Candidatus Gorgonimonas leptogorgiae
GATGATGCTGTTACCGATGAAAAATTTCAATTGGAAGATCAACAAAGACAATTAGCCGCCGAAGCACAGCAATTAATTTCTCAGCAACAACTTGAAGTAGCTAAAAAAGAATACCTAAAAATAAAAGATGACGTTACTAATAATGTTAAGACTAACGGCAACCCACATGAGCGCGAACTATTGCAAGAAATTATTAGCATGGAAAAAATATTTTTATCTTCTAATAATATAGAAGGTATTAAAGCTGCCATATTGCAGTTTGAAGGTTTAGATTTCCAAATTAAGAGGCGTAATCCAGATTTTATTCAAGGAGTATTTTTATTCCTAGTAAAAGAAGAATACGAATTAATGACTAATAAAACCGAAGCAAATAACCTTATACTACAAGGTAAGCAGTATCTAGAAAACTCTGACTGGCAGAATCTTAGCATTATCAATAGTAGATTATGGGATTTAGTTCCAGATACTAAAGATAAAGATGCTGCGATTAAAATGATCACCGGAATTGTATAGCTAGTTAGCCGACAACAAACCAAGTTGTATATTGTATTGACTACAATCTTGTAGCAACTGCTCGCTATTTAGGTATTGATATTCTTGATAGCGAGCGGCGGCGAAATCTAAATTGCTAGCTGTTATTAGTGCTGCTGGGTGGCACATTATCAGCCCGTTGTTAGCTGATTGTTGTAGCCATTGCTGCATAAGCGTAACGAAATTTTCAGACTCTGATAACGAATAAATACCGCTAAAACTGTTATTAGTATAATAGTTGCTAGCTTGTTTTATATTAGCACTAAAATTATAAGCAATAGCTAATTCAATAATTTTATTTTTTATCCATGCTGTAGTTTGTATGTTTGGGGTAATACTACGAATCCAAATTTTTTTATCTAGTTGTTGCTGTTCTAGAACATCGAATAACGCTTGCTGAATAACCGGAAAACAATGCACATGTTGATGGCCATCTATATAATCTGGAAACCTACCTACATGTTTTACAAAATTATTGAGCTGACAACTTATTTCAGCTTTAATATGCTGCTGCGAATATATTCTTAAGTGAGTTTTTAGCAGTACCTGCGATATTTTACTAAATCCGTTAGCAAAAAAACTACTTAAGCCATTACCTTCGGTAAAATTTAAATGCAATCCTAAATCGGCAGTTTTAACGTTGCTAATATCGGTTATACCCCAGTGCCAATTTGGAAAATTAACCAAGCAACTTGTCGCATGAATACGGTTATTATTAATTAAATCAATTATAGCCTGCGATACATTTTTATGAATACCGAAGTCATCCGCACAAATAGTAACTGTTTTCATGCTTTAAATACCCAAAACTTATTCATAATAAAAGTTAAACTTGCCACTATAGAGCAACAAATAAAACAAATTATTTGATAATTAAGCATGGTAAAACTAGAAAATAAAACAAATAACCCTTGGTTTGCAGAAAAAGAAAAAATAAGTTGCGAAATTAAATACTTTAACAAATTATTTTTTGTCGAGGCTTGCTGTTTAAAAACCCAATTACGTTGTATTAAATATCCATAACTAAATGCAGCAAAAAAACCTACGGAATTAGCTAAAACACTGTTTAATATATTATTAGATACTAAAATAGTTAAACATACAAAATGTATAATAAATGCACTACTACCGACTAATAAATGTTTTATCAGTTGCAAAATTGTAGGCGACTCTAAAATTTTATTTTTTATTGAAGCCACTATGATTCCGTATTAAATAATTTGGTCGTCGTTTAACTTCGTTAAATATCCCTGCGATATATTCTCCTAAAATTCCTAACGACAACAACTGAATACCACCTAAAAATGTTATTGCGATTATTACTGTAGGCCAACCTGGAACACTACTTCCTTGCATAATAGTTCGCGATAAAATATAGATACCATAACACATAGAAATGGTTGAAATAAGAATGCCAACTATCCCAACTAAACGTAATGGCAAACTAGTAAAAGAAGTAATTCCAGATAAAGCTAAATTCGTTAATCGGCCATAGTTCCAACGCGATTTACCAGCTTTTCTTTCCTCTACTTCGTAGGGAAGACCTATAGTGTTAAAGCCAATCCAGGCATACATGCCTTTCATGAAACGATTTCTTTCGGGTAAACTACGCAAGGCTTCCAATGCTATGTTATTCATTGCTCTAAAGTCACCAGCATCTGCTGGAATTTTAACTCCTGTACTACTACGCATTATTCGGTAAAAGAAGTTAGAACCCTTTTTCTTTAAAAGAGATTCATCATTGCGATGCTTTCTGACACCATAAGCCATATCATAACCTTGATCTAGCTGCTGCAAAAACTTTGGTATCATATGAAATGGGTGTTGGAAATCAGCATCTATTAATAACACTGAGTCTCCTTCAGCAAAATCAATTCCAGCAGTTAAAGCATGTTCTTTACCAAAATTACGTGATAATTCAATTAACTTAACATGCTTATGAATTTTTTGTATAGCTTTTATAATTTCAACAGTACTATCTGAGCTACCGTCGTCTATTACTATTATTTCAAATTTTTTAACACATTCTCTTAAACTAATATTTAACTTAGTAATAAAGTCTTCAATTAGCATTTCTTCATTCATAACTGGAACAATACAGCTTAAGAATCTATCGCTATGGAATGAATTACTTTGTTGTTCGTTATTTTCTTTTATCATAAAAATTACTTAACTAGGTCGTAACTAAGGTATGGCTACCTGTGATTTCTAATTTATAATCTATTAGGCTATCGCCATCGAATAGGTACTTGCCCTTAAATTTATTACCGGCTAACATCAGAGGTAGCCAGAGTTTGTCATCTTCCCACATTTGTTCGTAAGGTATGTTATCTATAGTATACCAAATTGGAATAGCTTCCGCGGTTTCTGTAGGCTGACCTGTAAAACTATTAGTATAAAAATTATGTACATGAATAGAATAGCCATCGGTGAACTGAAATAAGTTTTCGCCACAATGTATTATATTATGCGGAGTTACATGTAATTCTTCTTGAGTTTCACGTATAGCGCATTTCTCTATGGTTTCGCCATCATCTAACTTACCACCAGGGGCGTTTATTTTTCCAGTTCCCAAACCACGTTTTTTACGAATTAAAAGTAATTCATCTTTTTGCTGAATAAATACTAATGTTGCTATATTTGTTGCTTTCCAGCTATTTAGATTTATATTATCAACAGGTTTACTAGGGTTAGCTGTGATTATTGACATTGCAAGTCCATAAAAGTTTAAAATACAAAAAAGTTTATTATATTAGATATTCGTTTTTTAATTTTACATAATTGTTCGCAGTATAGCTGAAAAACTTCATTTCGGAAACAGATAACTCTCTTACTTTTTTTGCAGGGCTTCCCATATACAAAAAGCCACTTTCAAGTTCAGAGTTAGGAGTTACTAAAGACCCAGCCGCCAACATGCTATTTTTACGAACTATAGCCCCATCTAAAATTTTAGAACCTATTCCTATTAAGCATTGATCTTCAAGAGTGCATCCATGCAAAATTACGCCATGACCTATAGTAACTTCATTACCAATATGTAGGGGCCAACCACCTTTGTTGTAATCACTATCGTGAGTTATATGTAGAATACAGCCGTCTTGAATGTTGGTTTTTTCACCTATAACTATTTGGTGCATATCGCCTCTAATTACAGCCATTGGCCATACAGAACAGTCATCACCTATAGTGACATTTCCTACAACTAAAGATTTATCACTTAAATATACATTTTTACCTATTTTAGGCAAACTATTTTTAAATTTAATTATATTAGTCATAGAAAATACCTTTTATTAATCTAATGTTTTTTTAAATCTATATGCTGCTAATAACATTCCTACTATACTAAACAACAACAGGGAAATAGCATCTTTTAGCATATAGGCTACTTCTGAGCCACGCAAAACTATCCCTCTCATCAAACGCATATAATGCGTCGCTGGCAGTACTTCAGCTAGCCACTGAAAAGGTTTAGGCATACCTTCAAATGGAAACATAAAACCCGATAACAAAATCGATGGTAGCAACACAAATACTGTCATTTGCATAGCCTGCATCTGGGTTACTGCAACAGTAGAGATAATAAGACCTAAAGTTAAACTAGCGGCAATAAACAACAAAGTAGCGAAAAAAATTTGCACTACACTGCCATTAATAGGGACATCAAAAATAAAATATCCTAGAGTAAGAATAATAGTAACTTGTATTAACCCAGCAATTATATAAGGTATTATTTTACCTATCATAATTTCAATAGAACGCACAGGAGTAGTTATTAATAGTTCCATATTACCATGCTCACGCTCGCGAACTAATGCAATAGCTGTAAACATAATCATAGTCATAGTAAGTATAATCCCTGCTAAAGCAGGAACAATATTTACCGCTGTGCGTTTTTCAGGATTATAAAAAAAACTAACTTCAAATAAATTTTTGCTAGAATTATTAGTATAACCTTGTATAACTTGCCGTGGCATATTACCTATTCTTGCTAGTACTGAGCTAATCATATTATCAGAACCATCAACAATCAATTGAGATACCACCATGCCATCTTGCAGACGTTGTTCTACATCTTTTGGAATAACAACTATAGCTTTAACTAAACCGTTATTTAAAGAGGCTTCAGCTTGTTGTATTGTTGTCTCGTGTCTTGTAATTTTAGCTATTTGCGATGCTTCGATAACAGCAACCAAACTACGACTAATTGAGCTATTACTATAATCAACTAAAGCAACTGGTAAATTTCTTACATCGGTATTAATAGCATATCCAAATAACAATAACTGAATTAAAGGAATCATTACTACCATACTAAAGGTTATTCTATCTCTAGATAACTGCAAAAATTCTTTCAATAAAATAGCATAAATACGCTGGAAGCTTTGTATAATTGCCATATTATTGTCTTCCATCTTTAGTGCTATGAACAAACACATCTTCCAAGCTAGGCCTTACTAAATTAATATTACGCCCCTTAAGTAATTCTGATTGTTGTTGCTGCAACCATAACTCTACATTTTTAATTTTATTATTTACTAATACTCGTAAATAAGCACCTTGTTGAGCAACTGATAGTACATCTGGTAATAATTCTAGTTTTTTTCTTATTTCACGTAAGTTACTACCATCAATTTCTATTGTATGTGCAGACATATCAGCCATTAATTGCTTAGGAGAGCCATCTGCCCGTTTTTTCCCTGCTTCTAGAATAGCTAATGCATGGCATCGCTCTGCTTCATCCATATAATGTGTAGAAACTAATATAGTAGTTCCTTGATCACATAAATCAAATAAGGTTTCCCAAAAATTTCTGCGATTTTCTGGATCTACCGCTGAAGTAGGCTCATCAAGAAATAACAGCTCTGGTTGATGCAAAGTTGCAGCTGCTAAAGCTAATCGTTGGCGTTGACCACCGCTTAAACTACCAGCTAGTTGCTTATAGCATTGATCAAGATCATAAATATTAAGCTGAGATTGTATCCGCTTACGAATATTGTTTTTAGGGATATTATAAATTTTAGCCATAAAGTTTAAGTTTTCATAAATAGTAAGATCGTCGTATAATGAAAACTTTTGCGTCATGTAACCAATGCGTAATCTTAATGCTTCGGCATCTTTAGGGAGCTGCATTCCTAAAACTTCGACACTGCCAGCAGTAATCGATAGCAAACCTGTTAGCATACGCATCATGGTAGACTTACCAGAGCCATTAGGTCCTAAAAATCCGTATATTTTTTGTTTCGGGATAGCTAAATCCACCTGATCAACAGCAGTAAACTCACCAAACTTATGGGTAACACCTTTAGCTTTAATTGCTAAATCATTCATGGTAATTTCACCTGAACCGGTAGCCCTATTGGAAGATCAGTTGCATCTTTAAGCTGTACCTCAGCAAGATATACCAAACGACTACGCTCTTTTTGATTTAAAGCATAATATGGAGTAAAGGCTGGATCTATTGCTAAACTTCGCACTACTCCTTGATAGCTTTTTGCTATATTATCAATATAAACTATCAGATTGCTACCAATGCTAATTTTAGCACGCATAGCTTCTGGTACATAAATGCGTGCATAAGGGCTGCCATCGGCAAGAATTATCGCTATAGTTGTTCCCACTTGTACTTGCTCACCACAATATTTTGGTAAAGAATCTACTCGCCCATTACGAGTTGCTTTGATAGTATAATCTTCAAGCCTATTGTTCTCAATAGCTAAACTAGCACAAGATTTTTCGTAAGCTGCTTCTGCTTGCATTATTTCTTCGTAACGAACACCATTTTGCAGTTTATTTAAGTTTTCTTGGGCATATTTTTGATTTGCCGCTAAAGTATCACGTATTGAAATAGCTACATCAAGATTTGCTTTTTTTATCGAGTTATTTTTAGCAAGAATTGCAGCTCTTTCAACTTCTTTGTCGGCGTTAATTAATTTTGCAGTGATTGCTTCTACTTCTGCAAGAGCAGCTTTAATATCTTCTTTTCTTGCTCCATTACGCAGTTGTTCAAGATAAGCTAACGCTTGCCTAGTATCTGCTTTTGCTCTGTACACTACCTCTTGCTGTCTGCTATCATCTAACCGCAAAAGTATTTGCCCTTTTTTGACCATTAAACCTTCAGATACACAAACTTCAATAATTTCTCCTACCGCTTTTGATTGCAATATGATTCTATCAAGCTCTAGTGTGCCAAACGCCTGTGAATCGCCTTTATTTATACAGCCTGTAAGACCAACACTAAAAAAAACAGCACATATTAATTGCTTAATAAGCATTTTTATATCCTTAAAATATAATAAAAAAAATTTTATTTTAGTATAAGATAAAAAGCATATGACCTATTTTATATCAAAGATCATATACTATATATTAAGACATAATCTATAAAAAATACTATGAAAAACAGCTTACTTGTGCTATTTTATTGCATTCATCTAACTATGATACATTTTTCGCTAAAACATTTTGATTATTCATGGAGGTATGGTTCTGAATAACGAAACAACACCCAGCCCTTTGCAAAAAAATAGTCCAGAGAAAATACACAGAGCTATTAAAAGCTTTGTCAAAAGAACAGGAAGAATAACAGCCTCACAAAAAAATGGTTGGAATAATTACTGGAAAGACTACGGTTTAGATCATACTGCTGGCACTACTCAGTACCAACAATTATGTGCTAAATTCAATCATATAGTTGTCGAGATTGGCTACGGCATGGGTGATTCCCTGATACAAATGGCGCAACAAAATATCGATACTGGTTTTATTGGAATCGAGGTGCATACCCCTGGAGTAGGTTGCTTGCTTAATAATATAAACCTGAATCAGTTATCTAACATCTATAGTTACTGTGCAGATGCTAAAGAAGTTTTAAACCAATGCATAACAAATAGCAGCATCGATAGAATACAGATATTTTTCCCAGATCCTTGGCACAAAAAAAAGCATAAAAAGCGTCGGTTAATTAACAATGAATTTATTGAACACATAGTAACTAAATTAAAGCCATCAGGAATGATTCACCTTGCAACAGACTGGGAAGACTACGCATTACAAATGCTAGAAGTACTAACTAGCTGCGATACTATTAGCAATACAGCTACCAATAATCAATTTGTAACCAGACCACAATACCGACCAGAGACTAAGTTTGAACGCAGAGGAATATCTTTAGGGCATAAAACTTGGGACTTAGTTTTTAGCAAAAATAGCAATTAATATATTATGATTGTGCGCAATTTAGGCAAAACAGATTATATCGAAACCTGGCAAGCAATGCAGCAGTTTGCACAAAACAGAAAGCCACAAGATGCAGATGAAATTTGGTTTACTGAGCACCCTTCTGTTTATACACAAGGGCAAGCAGGAGCTGATAAACACCTATTAACAACAACAGATATCCCAGTAATACGCACCGATAGAGGCGGGCAAATTACCTATCATGGCCCAGGGCAATTATTAGTTTATCCGCTTATAGATATACGTAAAACTAAAATCACGCCTAGGTCTTTGGTTTCTACCCTAGAAAACTTAGCAATGGCAACATTACGAGATTTCGGCATACAAACTATAACAAAACCAAAAGCTCCAGGTGTATACACACTACAGGGAGCTAAAATAGCTTTTATTGGGCTACGCTTTAAAAATATGTGCTCGTATCATGGGCTTAGTTTAAATGTAGACATGAACCTTGCTCCATTTGCAAATATTAATCCATGCGGATACGAAAAACTTGCAATAACCGATATGGCAACAGAAATTAACGATGTTAATATAACAAATGTTAAACAATCTTTAATAAATAATGCTAAAACATTACTATAAAGGTCATACATGAATAACGACACTACATTAACACCGCAAACAACTAACTTAGATGAACCCGAACTCATTCCTCTAGTTAATATCAAAAGCGGACAAAAGTTTAAGAACGAACAAGGAATTCTTGCTATTAAAAATGGTGTTAAAGCATCTACACAACGAGCAACTACTGAGTTATTAAAAAAACCTGCTTGGCTTAAAATTAAACTTAATACCTCTGACAGCTATAAAAAAGTAAAAAATATTGTTAAACAGCATAAACTAAGCACCGTCTGCGAAGAAGCAATGTGTCCTAATATTAGCGAGTGCTGGAGTGCCGGAACTGCAACTATTATGCTAATGGGAGATGTCTGCACTAGAGCTTGTAAGTTTTGCTCAGTTAATACTGGCAACCCTAAAGGCTGGTTAGATACACAAGAGCCAGAAAATACTGCTAAATCTGTAAACATAATGAAATTAAAGTATGTAGTATTAACATCTGTTGATAGAGACGATTTAGCCGATGGCGGTGCTAGTCATTATGCAGCAACTGTAAAGCACATTAAAACAATGAACCCAACAACTCAAGTTGAAGCTTTAACGCCAGATTTTCAGGGTAGCTTAACAGCTATAGAAACTATAGTTGATAGCGGCATAGCTGTGTTTGCACAAAATATTGAAACAGTAAAAAGGCTAACTCATCCTGTCCGTGATCCTCGTGCTAGCTACGAACAAACTCTTAAGGTTTTATCTTATGCCAAAAAATACAAACCAAGTATATTAACCAAAACTAGCTTAATGTTAGGACTTGGCGAAACTGATGCAGAAATAAAACAAACCTTAATTGATTTAAAACAAGCTAATGTAGATATTGTCACCTTTGGGCAATACTTACAGCCAACTGCTAATCACTTAGCAGTTGCTCGCTATGTAACACCAGAAAAATTTGTTGAATATCGAGAGCTAGGATTAAAACTAGGTTTTTTAGAGGTAGTATCAGGAGCTTTTGTGCGTTCTAGTTACCGAGCTGAACAAGTTTTACAGAAAGATAACGTAGGCTTAAATACTCACTAAAAAATTACATCATTTTGTGCCGTAAATGATTTTTGCATAATTTAAACCAATCAATAATGCTGTGAAAAACACTAAATTAAACTTCTAATAAAATATAAACTATAATAATAGTTATCAATAACTTAAAATATTTTATGTTAAATAACTGTAATAATAGCTAGTTTACAGCAAAAAACATAATCAATAATACTATTAAAAACACTTGGTTTTAATAAAATAAACTTACAAAAACCCATACAAATCATACTAAATACTTTGCTTCCCTAATACTTAAGTACTGTTTTACATATTTTCAAAAAGTAATTTTTAAAATTAGGATACACTATGGACAAAGCAAATAATTCAGGCAGCAGAATTGATACACCCTCTGATACAAGTCCTACTTCTTCAGGAGATGATCAAGATAAATCTAGCACAGCAAGAAAACCTTGGGGCCCGCATCAAGTAGCGAAAACAGATGGAAAAAGCCATATCTTACCATCAGATCATGCATCTTCTGGGTTGCATAGAACAGATCCAAATACCCCTTCAAAACGTGGAGATACAAATAATCGAGAAGATATTAAGCCAAAAGTAGATAAAAAATCTTCTATACTTGGAACTTTAAAGCATTTTTTTCTAGCACTCACACCCATTGTTACTAGTTTTATTGTTGTTGCCGCACTGGGTCTTTCAACAGCAGGAACAGGAGGTATAATAATAGCGATAGGGGCTGGACTCTCTGCTTTATATCTTTTGGGTGTTTTGGTAATAAAATATATGGATCGCTCTAGTCATGAAACTCCTGAAACCAATGAACATATATCTAAACTTCAAAAAATTAATGAGCAATTAAAAGACAGTGACGCAAGAAGTGCAAACATGAGTTTCACACAAGAAGTAGATAATCAGGGTTCTGGTTACTTATATGCATCACCGCAAGCAGATAAGCGTATTTATCAAGAATTATCTGAAGTAAACAATGAAACTCAATTAAAAGGAACCTATCAAACACTAGACAAAGACAAGACAAAATCACAAGATTCGGGTATTGATAATAATAGTCATTTATCTACATCAGATCAATCAACACAAATATCTGATTACAATCGAGATAAGGTTTTACCCCAGAAGGATAAAAACGCTAGAAATATCCGTAATCCAGTGGCAGTTCCTCAAAATAACACCCAAATATCACAAAATGATTCTCCATCTTCAAGCCCTGAAACACAACCTTCTACAAATGATTTATTAAACGAAGCACTGGAAAATTCTAATTCCAATATAGAAAATACAAATGAAATAAACGATACTATAGGCTCTAATAAAGATGATGGAAACCAAGATCAATTAACAGGAACCTATGAAACACTAGACAACGACAATATAAAACCAAAAAGTTCGGATATTAATAATAATCATTTATCTACATCAGATCAATCAGCACAAACGTCTAAGGGCGATCTCGATAAAGTTTTATCTCAGTTGGAGGAAAACTCTCGTAATCTCAAGACTCCAGTGGTGGTTCCTCAAAAGATTCACACCCAAATATCACAAGATGAATCAGCAGACACAGCCCTAGGAATACAACCTTCTGCATATTATTTATTAAACAAAGCACTGGAAAATTTTAATTTTAATATAAAAGACCTAGATGGAATGATAGATGCTAGAAACCGCAATGAAAATAATGAAAATATTAAGAAGCTACTAAGTGATCCAGAGTTATCTAGTGATGATAGGGCTGAGGATATAAATAAAAATCTTTTAGATGTTTTAGTTAAATATAGGCAAAAAAAATTATCTGCGGATTATCTAAATATAAATGCTGAGGATTATCAAGAGCATCAATTTCTTGTTGCTAATTATAT
>CAKNAD010000026.1:11355-17744 GCA_929200515.1 Candidatus Gorgonimonas leptogorgiae
TTTTAGTTAAACATAGGCAAAAAAAATTATCTGCGGATTATTTAAATATAAATGCAGAGGATTATCAAGAGCATCAACTTCTTGTTGCTAATTATATAGCACAGATGAATGCTTTAATTCCTGAATTGCAACATCTCCATAAATATGAACAAAACAATATAAGAGCTGTCTTTAATTATAATGCTGATGATATTTTACGAAAAACCACTGAAATATCAGCTGAAGAGTTTAGAGACCGGTTATTTACCAAGATAACCACTAACGCTAAAAAAGAAAACATTAATAAGGACTCTCTTGATATAGTTGCACAACATTTCGACCAAAATAAATATTTTACTCCAACAGATACAGCCCCTAGAATACAACCTTCTGCAGATAATTCTCCATCTTCAAACCCTGAATTAGTAACTAATACTAAACCAACTATAAGGTTTGCAACAGATAACAACCCTCCAAAAGCAGAAGATACGGATATAGGCCTAGAAACACAACCTTCTGAAGATTTAGAAGAATCTTCTATAAATGATTTATTAAATGACGCACTGGAGAGTGCTAATTTTAATATAGAAGAACTAAATAGCATGATAGATGATATAGACAATAAAACAGATAATGTAAATATTAACAATTTACTAAATAATCCAGAATTATCTAGTGCTGATAGGCCTGAGGATATAAATCAAAATCTTCGGGATGCTTTAGTTACATATAGGCAAAAAAAATTATCTGAGGCTTTTCTAAATATAAATAACGATGACTATGATGCAAAGAGTCGTATTATTTTTGCCAATTATATAGCACAGATGGGAGATTTAACTCCTAAATTGCAACGTCTCCGCAAGGATGAGCTAGATAATATACAAGCTATCTGTAATTATAATGCGAATAATATTTTAAAAGATAAGGAAAATAATCTATCAAATGAAGAGTTTAAGAAACAGTTAATTTCAAGCATAACCAAGGATGCTAAGAGAGGAAACATTGATGAGCAAAATATTAATATCATCATTGACGCTTTCAACCAAAATGAATATTTTGATAAATCTTTTAAGCCACCTTCTAAGCCTAAGTCATAACTCCAAATCGTTAATTAATAATAAAAGGTAGTAGCTTAAACCTGACCCGACAATAATCTTAAAAACTAGAAGCCTGTTAGATTATATTTGAGTTAAGTTTAAACTATTACATAAAATTTTATTTGATTTTAAAACCTCCAGCAACAATTAAAGACTCCTCAAAATATTTATGCATATCCTTAAGGGGGATAAATTTTATGCAACTTTCGGAGTTTCTAATATTAATTGGAATATCAGTACCATTTTCTAGTGCCACCTTTAATTTTTTACTAGGAAGAGGCCTTGCATATTGATCAAATATCATTAAACCGTCTATTTTTTCGCCATTATGTTTTACTTTAGTAGCTGCACCTACTACAGCCATAGAATGCGAGAGGGGCATACCTTCAAACCCGATTCTTACTTTATCAATAGTGCTTGTTTTTGAT
Source organism: Candidatus Gorgonimonas leptogorgiae (assembly GCA_929200515.1). Taxonomy (GTDB): domain Bacteria; phylum Pseudomonadota; class Gammaproteobacteria; order Pseudomonadales; family Endozoicomonadaceae; genus CAKMZJ01. Next base: position 12,860 of record CAKNAD010000026.1, read on the forward strand.
TTAGAGCTAACATTCATAGGTATTCCTAGTTTAGCATTTTCAAACATTGTTTGTACTGCTTTGTCATAAGAAGCATCTTGGTTTTTATCCTTTGCAAGCATGTATCTTTGAGATGCGTCAACTTGCTCTAAACCTTTGATCTGATTGCATTTAGGTATTTTAGGTAACCAAGATGCTGCCTGCGCTGGGTGGCCAAAATCTAAAGAATTTTCGGCTCTGGATATGCCTCCTATCATTGAGCTTGCTATTATTGTTCTTAGTTCGTATATATTTTCTTCTGATAAACTTTGCTCCTTTAATAAAGACTTATTTTGTACACAATTTCTTAATAATATTCTAAGACCATGATGTGCTTTTTCTAACACTGAAGCCCAAGATGTATCAGATAGTTCGTTAATAGAATAAACAGTATCACCATCATTAGTTATTAATTGGCTTATATCAATAACCACATCAATTTGTATTTGATACTCCTCATTTACAAATGAAACTTTAGCCTTATTATCTCCTAAATTTTCTATCAATCCTACACTTAATAAGTCTCTTATTTTATCTGTATTAGCAAAGCTTGCTAGCATACTAAGAAAATAACATGAACTCCTAGTATCACTTTGCCTGACATCAAAAGATGAGATTTTGCTGTTTGCATCAAAGATCGCTCTAGTTTCATTCTTAACAAAGAATGTTTTTTGTTCAGGATTTAAATCATTCATTAGCATTTCATCAGATATATGAAATGTTATTTTTTCATAGTCTTGTTTTAGGGGTTGTTCAGCATAATTTAGCTCTGTTTTTTTATGTATAGTTACGTTTTTATGATTACGAGAAAATATTCTATTTACAACATCTAAACACACAAACACAAACCTGATTATTTGAAATTTTACCGTTCTTGTATGTATGGATTTATTTTTACCTACTTGTTTTTTAGAACAGTTAAGTTTATTTGCAGAATTTGTTACCTCTAATACGCTACGATTGAAAAATATTCCTAAATTTTGTTGCGTATTTTTTGGTATACTTTCTTTCGAATAACCAGGCACTATTGGGCTAGAGTCTAGCGTGTTAAAATCCATAATATACACTATTCCTTTATTTTTAAAAAGTCTATCCTTAACAATGGAGGATATAATAAGCAATGCTTATTGTATTGCTATTTTAATAACTACTAACACATTTTATGACCTGAAAACCACCCCTAAATCTGGGAGAAAATTACATTTTACTTACTGCTTTTTCTGCGGAATCTATTATCTCTATTTTCTGCTTAATTTCATTTACTTTAATTTTAGTTATTCCTGATACAGTCAATGCTTGTTGTAAATGCTCTTTAGCTTCGCTAAACATTCCAGATAGCCAAAAAAACTCCGACATTGATATATGATAATCTATAGAAAATAATCTTATAGACTGTATTTGGGCTAATCTTTTCCAAGAGTTAGGGTCTAATGGTCTAAGAAAACAAATATGCTTAGCTATTTTTTCTGCTTCCGCATATTGCTTAGTATAATTTAATAAATTAGTCATTTCTGATAATAGCGGATAACTATTTGGCCTTAATAAGATAGCATTGTGTAATAAATCTAAGCTTTTATCAACTACTCCAAGGGCTTGATATACAGAAGATTGCAAAATAACAAAATGAATGTTTATACTGTCATATGCTAACAACTCTTTTGCTAGTTTATCAGCATCTTTAGGAGAATTATGTTTTAATTTTAATATCGCAAGTGCATATTTTTCTGCAATAGTCATTCCTTTTTCTCCCTCAGAATTAACCCTTGCCTTAATAAAATCAGCTAATATATTAGCTTGCTCTACGGTTGATAATTGAGCATGTATTTTCATTAATAAAAATTCTAATTTTTGCTCATCTATAACAGAATATTCTTTTTTTCTTGTGTTTTTCTCTTTATTTTGAGTTTTTGGGGTACCTTTTAATTTATATTTAGATAAAAAATATTCTTCACTAGCAATATAAGAGATCGGTTGCACCTGTTTTTTTTCATGCTGTAATATTCTATTGCTTGCCTGAATAATCCTAGTTTCAATATATGGGTGAGTTAATAAAAACTCTGGTGTGCTTCCCTTTGTATTAAATTTTTGCAAAACCTTAAACATCTCGACACTAGCTTTGGGTGAATAACCCGCCTTAATAATAATATCAATTCCAATTTGATCAGCTTCAGTTTCATCTTGTCTACTGTATTGTAAAAGCTTTTCGTAGGCTCCTAAGAAGCCAGATATACTTCCAGCATAGGCAATTGATGATAATTCAGAGTCACTATCAACGGAATTTCCAATAACGGAATCAAACAGTGCGGCCCCTCCTAAAACTAAAGCCCAGGTTGTCAGTAGCTCCCAGGCTTTATCTGCCGCAAAAGAATGAACTTTTAATTTTATATGTGCTAACTCATGAGCAATCACAAAAGCAAGTTGATCATAATCCTCTAAGTTTAATAATAACCCTAAATTAATAAGCAATACGCCCCCAGGCAACGCAGAAGCATTAAACGAGTTATCTTGAATTAAAAATGGAAGGATAGCAGGAGTTTTTATCTCGGCAGCAACAGCAAGATTTTTAACCATTCTTTCTGTGTAATCTTGCAATTGCATATCTTCCACTGCTACATCTGAACGATAAATCATTTTTAATATCATTTTACCTTCTTCATCAGCCGCTTTAACTAAATGTGGCGATTGATTTCTAGAGCCGAATTCAGGTATTTTATCAAAAACTCCATTATAAGCCTTTGCCAAATTGATTACAAAAACAAGCGTAACAAGGGCAAAAACAATAGTTTTTTTTATCATGATAATCCTTAAAAAACAAGTGATAAATTAACCCTACAACATAATAAAACTCTTATTAATATTATTTTTTAAAACATTAAGCACAAACATAATAAGTAAAAATTAAAAGAAAGATTTTGTTACAGCTAAACACAAAAACACACTGCACAGATAAATTATAGCAAACATTAGCGCTCTGTGTTTTATATATTTTATTCAAAAGAGGTTTTTTATCAAAGAGTGCCGTAAAACCCGTTCCTTTAGGTACGGGATATAAGGCATAACATTTTACTAGTAATTCTTAAAATATTGTACTTGTTTCTGTACACTGTTTCTTGCTAACATATCCACATAGCGTAATTGCTATTTACTGCTCAGATAGATGGCTTCGTCCATCAACCACACTTGGTTTCAGAGCTAACCGCAGGGCATGCAGGGTTAGCCTATGAAAATGTAGGTCTCGTTGGAGAACTAGTCTAGGAACCACCTAGCAGATTAATCTGATCTAGGAAGCCATGTCCTTTAGGGCGTGGAGGAAGTCACCAAATAACATGCTACACGGGTGATAGGTAAAAATCACTAAATAATCTGAGTTCGATGAAAAATAAATTCGGTAATTTTAGGTAAAAAAATATTGATTGATATATTATTTCAACACAAAAAGCATTATTTATATTGATAAATTTTGATCTATACACCTAGCTTCCTAGATCATACAAGTATGCTAGGTGATGGTTCCTAGGCTATTTCTCCAATTAGCCCTACATTGCCAAAAGCTACCCCCGCATTCCTTGCGGTTGGCTCTGAACCGAGCGTGATCGATGGACTAGCCATCTGTCTGAACAGTAAATAGCAATATGTTATGTGAGTATATTGGAAGGAAGCAGTGTACAGAAACAAGTACAATATTCTAAAAATCGCCAGTAAAATCGTTTAATTAAAGGCAAAATACTGCCCGGATGCAATTGTATTTCAAAGTGTTTTAACGATGAACTAGACCTTTTTCTTTAGCCCTGAAAACTAGCATTTTCATCTGCCACGTGTACAGTTGCCCCATTAGCGACATATACCGTTCCTGTAAACGATTGGACGTTAACATTAAACTTAGAAAGACTTGCTGATTGTTGCCTCTTAGCGTCTGAGCTAGTAGCTGTCCCAGTTGAGCGTCCGAGTGTAACATGAAACTTAGGAACAGTTTCTGAAGTTTGTTTACCACCTGAAGTTTGTTTACCACCTGAAGTTTGTTTACCACCTGAAGCTTGTTTACCACCTGAAGTTTGTTTACTACTAGTACTTGGTTCTCCTGATATAACAACATTAATACTAGAAGCGGTTTTTCCTTGGTTTTGCTTGTAATCCCATTCACTGTTAACATATGTAAAAACTTCTTCATCAGCAGAAAAATAGGCACTACCTTCACTATCAGATGATTCATAATCAAATGATTCATAATCAGATGGTTCATAATCAGGTAATCTTTGTTGAGTATTTCTTTGTGTAATTCTAGTATTACTACCATCGTAGCCTGTAATAGTTGTTACGCCTCCTGATTGATAAACTTTGAGACCATCATCTGAATTTACAATTTTAACCCCTGGAGAAACTTCATAGGTAGTAGCTTCTTCACCATTTTCATAATGTTTATTACTGTCGCCTATTAAGATGCATGAATTCATAATTTATTCCTCTTTAATTGATTAACATATTATTTCAGCACAAAAAGCATTGTTTCTGTGCTGGAAATTTAAATTTTCTGTGTTTAGTATTCTTTATATTGATAAATTTTAAAGCGTCGAGCTCAGGTTTATTGGTTGAATATTGTATATTCTTGATATTAAACACTGTTAATTTAGAGAATTAAAGAATATAAAAGTTCATTCTAGTTTTATTTCATTACAAAACACCTTTTTACATAACAATTATAACAAGTAGCTAACTTCTTATACGAGTTACTCTGAGCTAAAAGAAAGATTATCAATCAAACAAAACAATATACTTTTAATCGTAAATATGGTAAAATAAGCCCATATCGTGCTGTTAATAATTTCATGACTAATGTATAATGTTTTGCATTTTGTAATTAAAATTACTA
>CAKNAD010000027.1:0-1849 GCA_929200515.1 Candidatus Gorgonimonas leptogorgiae
AAAAACTAGTTCTTTTTCTATATTAATTTTATGCACTTAGTTTGTTAATCTACGCTATTTCTTCAAATTCTATGTTGCTTAATTCTTTTTTTTCTATTGGTTCAATGTAATTCGTATCTATTTTTATCGCAATTATTTTTGTGTTACTCTTGAATGTAATTACGTCTTTTATCCACTTAACAGCACCTATAATTTTTTGCACAACACTTTGCAGCCAGTTTGTTTTATTGGCTTGTTCAGGCACTGGTATATCTTCAGGTTTTGGTGGTTGTAGCTGGTTGGTTGATTTTTTCTGTTGATCTACTTGATTATTCATAAACATGCCTTTAAAAGAAGACAAAATCCCCCCATTCAAAGTATCGCAGGTTAACAACTAGATTATCATTAGCTGTTGTGCTGTATTATGGCATTGTTATACGCGCTGGAAGATCTCTGTATTCTACTATCAGCGATACCAGCTACATTGGCATTAGATAGTAAATCGGAGCGCAACTTGGAATTGCTATTGGTTTTTCTTGTAAGCTATCTGATGCTGTTGTTGGATATCATTCCTAATGTAATGAAGATATCCAAATAGACTTTTGTTTTTTTGTTTTGTATCAGATGCAGCCATTGCATCATTAGCTCTATCATAAGCATTGTCATTATGTTCAACAAGTTCTTTATATCCCATGCTACTTCTATTTTCCGGAAATCTAAATGGCAAGATAGTAACTTTTTTGTTATATTTTATTTGTAAATGTAACTGCCACGCTTCACAAGCTGTAATATATGATTGAGCACAAATTGTAGATGTGTATGGGTATGGTTTTTCGAGAGTATTAAAAAATGGTGTTTCAAGAATAATTTTTATTTCTTCGCTGTTGTTAAGTTGATTTTGTTTTGTCTTTTCTATATCAAGAAACATTTGATCAACTACACTAAATATTTCTTTCTCTTCCTGGAATACAGGGTATTTACCTTCAAGTAATACATCAGAAATAATACATTTACTTTTATCCTCTGAAGATAGTTTTTGATAGGAATCAAAGAGTCTGTCATGCAACATGTTTCCTCTGCCACAAACAGCAACTGCTGTTGCATCTGGGTGCATGGCTAACATTTCTTCTAAATTGGCTCGATGAGCTCTCAAGTTTTTGTTACCATTAAGTGGTAATGATGCATTACCCCACATATTTTTTGCACTTCTTGTTCTTATTGATATTGCTTTTTGAATGCTAGATGGCTCTGTAGTATCTTTACCAAAAATACGCCTTACTGATCTTTCTATTACATCAAGAGTAAACCTAAAAAATATCTTAGTAGCATTAGCTGCATTATTTAGTGCACTAAGGCGACTATCTTTCATTGCTTTATATAAAAGAGTATTTGTTGGCTTATTAGCTTGAACGGTTGGTAATGTACTATTTCTATTATTCATATAACAACTTCCTTGTGGATTAAATGTATTTATTAATATTTAAATATCATGGCTTGTACTAAATTCACTAAATTAATTCACAATGTATTATATACTTTATAATAACATATTTTTGTTATTATTTCTGATCTATACACATATTTCATAAAAAAAAACTTAAAAATCTCGCTCTCAGGACTATTAAAAAGGTCTATTTCATCGTTAAAACACTTTGATCTGCACTAGGAGCAATCAAGTTTACTCTTTCTGGAATATAAAGACATTGTCATATGGCATTCAATAGCCACTGAGTCTTTATTAGCTCTGCTTGGAAAATAATTTTTTTATTAAGATATTTAATGATAAGATGTCCATAGGCTTCGCTTATGGTTGTTTTTTTATTATATCTAACCATAAGCAAGCCTATTTTTATAGCTTTTTTTCCTTAAT
>CAKNAD010000027.1:1949-17359 GCA_929200515.1 Candidatus Gorgonimonas leptogorgiae
AAATAACTAGTTTCCTGCTATTGTTGAATTTTCTATTTTTCTTTGTAGTAAAATATTAGTTCCATTATTTCCTGATAATGTCTTTGCTCGTTGATACGATAAATTAGCATTTTCTAAATCACCTTTACGGTAGTAAGCATCACCCATTAAGGTAAAAGTAGAAGTGTCAAAACTGCTTGGAGTGCTAATTGTATCTAGTAGCTTTAATGCTTGATCAGCCCCATCAGTAGATTCAGATATTAAAATACGTGCAACTCTTTGCTTGGCAATTATTTTAATAGATTCTTGCTTACTATTATTAATTATCCAATTTAACTGCTGCTTAGCGCTATCTAAATTATTGTTTGTAACTAATTTTTTGGCATATAAAAATGATGCTAAGCTAGCATATTCTGTTTTAGAATATTCTTTCTGCAGTTTTACTACATTATTTTTAAATTCATCAGTTAATTCTGTTTTGCTAGCTACATCCATTACTTGCAAATAAATACTTGAAGCAGAATTATTATATCTTTTTGTTGTTTTTTTAAATCCCAAAAAGCTACTTCCAGCAATAACGGCTATTAATAACAACGAAATTATTATTTTTTTGTATTTTATACAAAAATTTTTAAGCTCTAGGACTTGTTCGTCTTCTGCGTGAAAACTCATAAATTTGCCTCTATATTAAAATTGTTTTGTTATCCAACTGACAGCATCATCATAATTAGCATGTTTAAAAATTTCTTTAGTTTGTGTGCATCTTATTTTAATACTGTTTAGTGTATCTTTAGACTCGATTATCCAGATAAATTTTGCTTTAGTGTTTTCTGCTCTATTAATTTGAGATTTAAAACTTCCGCCATAATTTACATGCACTCTAAGATTTTTCAGTTGGTTTCGTAGTTTTTCCGCTTGCCAAGTAGCTATATTAGCATCATTGCTATTACAAATAATGCTGATATCTGCGTATGGCGATAGTTTGTCTGTTAAATTATAGATTTTATCTAGCATTAATACAATTCTATCTAACCCTAAAGCACAGCCAATAGCAGCAGTGGGCTTACCACCTAGTAACTCCACTAAGCCGTCGTACCTGCCCCCAGCACATATGGTTCCTTGAGCGCCAAGATAATCTGTTGTCCACTCAAAAACAGTTAAATTGTAATAATCTAAACCTCTAACTAATTTATTATTTAAAACAACAGGCATGTTATGTTCCGACAAATAGCTTAAAAGTTTATCAAAGTGCTCTAATGACTCTTTAGCTAAATAGTCATTCATTATTGGAGCATCAGCTATTAACTCTTGCATTTTAGGGTTTTTGCTATCTAAAATACGCAAAGGGTTTATGTCTAGTCTACGCAAGCTGTCTTCGTCTAAGTTGTTTTTATGCTTAGAAAAATACTCAACTAAAGCTTGACGATACTTAGCTCTATCTGTAGTAGATCCTAAGTTATTGATTTCTAATTTTATATGGTCAAGCAAGCCTAAATGTTTGAATATTTTAGATGTTAGTAAAATAATTTCTGCATCTATTTCAAACCCGGACATGCCAAAGGCTTCTATACTAGTTTGATAAAACTGCCGGTAGCGGCCCTTTTGTGGTCTTTCATAGCGAAACATAGCCCCAGATGTCCATAATCTTTGCACCTGATTATAAAGCATACCATTTTGTATAGCTGCTCTAACTGTACCTGCCGTCGCCTCTGGGCGTAATGACATGCTTTGTCCGTTGCGATCAGCTAGAGTATACATTTCTTTTTCTACTATATCGGTACCAGTGCCAACGCCTCTTTGAAATAGCTCTGTTGCCTCTAATACTGGTATTTCTATCTTGCGATAACCATAGGAATTTACTACATCTTGAATTTGTTGTTCTAAATAATGCCATATAGGCGTTTGTTCAGGAAGTATATCATTCATTCCCCGAACAGCTCTTATTTGCTGTGGCAAAGCAATTACTCCAAATGATTATTAAATTTAATTATAAAATACTATTAGTAATAAAAATTACAAAAATGTATACTTATGGATTGTATATTACCACAAAAAGATTTTTTTTAGAATAGGTAAATCATCTATTAGGAGTATATCAAATGCCAGAATTACCAGAAGTAGAAACAACCAAGCGAGGAATAACTCCACATATAGTAAACCAAACCGTAAAGAAGGTTATAGTAAGAAATTATAAATTGCGTTGGCCTATAAACGAAAATTTGCACGATCTAGCCTATAATAAAAAAATAACTAGCATAGAGCGACGAGCGAAATATTTAATATTAAACTTAGGAACAGAGGCAATTATTTTACACTTAGGCATGTCGGGAAGATTATCTATAACCTGTAAAACAGAACCGCCACAAAAGCATGATCATATAGATTTTATTTTCTCAAATAATAAAGTATTACGTTATCATGATCCTAGAAGATTTGGGGCTTGCATATGGTCGTCTCAGACTCCATTAGAGCATAAGCTACTAAAAAATTTAGGGATAGAACCATTCGATGAAGAACTAACAGCAGAAACTTTATATAAATCATCTAGAAATAAAAATAAGGCTATTAAGTCTTTTATTATGGATAGCAATAATATTGTAGGTGTTGGCAATATTTATGCTAGCGAAAGTTTGTTTTATGCTGGAATTAACCCCACTAAACCATGCCGTGAAATAACAGAAAACCAGTATAAAAATCTTGCTAAAAAAATTAAAACCGTTTTATTAAGAGCTATACAACAAGGTGGGACAACGCTACGTGATTTTTTAGGATCAGACGGTAGCCTAGGTTATTTTAGTCAAGAGTTAGCTGTTTATGGACGTAACGACAAACCCTGTAAAAATTGTAACACTACAATAACCCAAATAAAAATGAATCAACGTAGCACTTTTTTTTGTGCTAGTTGCCAAAGTTAACTTTTCAAGATTTATTTTCTTATGATTTATACTATTTGCATAGTTAATGGTCCAACCTCTCAAGCTCCTATGACCGCCTTAAAGTTTGCTCAAGCTGTGTTGCAAAAAAAACATACAATAAACAAGGTGTTTTTTTATATGGATGGAGTATATAATACCAGTAAATTTATTATAGGTTCCGAGTATCATAAAAACATTAGTCAAGAGTGGAAAACTTTAATAAAGCAAAATAATTTAACAGCTATTGCCTGCGTTTCAGCAGCTCTAAAGCGTGGAATAATTGACTCTGAAGAAGCAAAAATCAATGATTTTTCTGATTTCAACTTAGATGACAACTATGAAATCTCTGGCATAACACAATGGATTAGTGCTATTGTTGAAGCAGATCGTCATATTGTTTTTGGATAATAGCAATGCACCCTAAAATTTGTATAATTTCTAGTTGTTCTCCTTATGATGGCGAAAGAGCCAGAGAAGCTTTAGATTTTGCTTTAGCTTCAGTTGCCTGCTCGATACCAACCGCACTTTTATTCATTGGAGAAGCTGTTTTGCAGTTATCTGAAGTTAAATGCGATATCCTTGGCAAAAAAAATATTAGCTCTTTGATAGCAGCTTTGCCAGTTTATGGGATAGATACAATATATGTTGACGCTGTGGATGTTAAAGCCTTTAATGTAAAAGTGGTTGATCATGACGGCTTAAATATATCATATTTAACAAGTTCTGAAATTGCGAACTTGCTTTCTTCTTACGATAAAGTAATTAATTTATAATGGCTATATTACATATAATTAACAAACTTAATAAATCAAATGATTCACTTGCAAAAACCATAGCACAAGAAGATTCTATACTATTAATTGAAGATGCTTTGTTTATGCTACGATCTCATATCGAGTTTATAAAACAGCTAGCAAAAAAATATAAAATATATGGTATAAAGCAAGATGCTGAAGCTAGAGCAGTAGCAAATATAACAACAGATGTAAAGCTTATAGATTATCATGAATTTGTTACTTTAACAGAAAATCACAATAAAACTCTATCTTGGTATTAAGCTTATAGTAGTGATTCATTCACTGTATTATCTTCACTTTCAAGAATATTATAATTATGTTCAGTAATATCATCCTCGCTTTCAAGAATATTATAATTATGTTCGATAAGATCATTTTGTAATTTATTGTTATCTAATTTATTGCTATTTTCGATGCAAGAACTCTCATCAATAATGGCGTTACTTGTAAGCTGTAGTTGCATATTCATATTTTCATTTTGATTATTCTGTTCTGTTATATTGCTATTTATAGGGTCACACTGATAATAATCAGTAGGAAGTTCATAAATTCTATCATTATAACTGTCTTCTAAATTGTTTTGATTGTAAGACACTGCGATCACATTATTAGTATTGTTATCAATAGAAGTTGTAACAGTTTCATCAGTTTCAGCAGTTTCATAAATGTGATAGTCATCTATAACAGATAATTTTACATTATTGCTGTTACTCTGTGATTCATTAGTATTATGCTTTTTTTTAGACTTAATGAAAAATTTATAAACGATCAAGCTGGTTATAACAATACATACAACAGGAAATATAATAACAATACTAAGAAAAATTTTTGTTTCATAGTAATGATAGTTATAAACAATACTAGCTTTATTATTTTTATTCGTTAAATTTAAATATTTTAAACTGCTATTAGAAAAGTTAGTATTATTTATATGATTTTTTGATTTTATCGAAATAGAATTATAAATGGTATCCGATTTTTTAGGTAGTAAAATATTTGCAGTTGATGCGATATAATTGCTAGAAAAATCGTTGTTAATAGTTGCTGTAGGAATTATTATTTTTTGGCTAGTAGTTATTTGGTAATCAGTATTAGGTTTTGAGCTAGCAGTTATTGCAGGATATAAATTTAAAGTTACTACGCTAGATGTGTTTTGATAATTTATAGAACTTTTTGTAGGGTAAATATTAGAATGATTGGCAATGCTTTTAGACATGACTATTTTTTGGCTAGTAGTTATTTGGTAATCAGTATTAGGTTTTGAGCTAGAAGTTATTGCAGGATATAAATTTAAAGTTACTACGCTAGATGTGTTTTGATAATTTATAGAACTTTTTGTAGGGTAAATATTAGAATGATTGGCAATGCTTTTAGACATGACTATTTTTTGGCTAGTAGTTATTTGGTAATCAGTATTAGGTTTTGAGCTAGAAGTTATTGCAGGATATAAATTTAAAGTTACTATACTAGATGTATCTTGGTAATTTATAGATGCTATCGTAGGGTTAATATTATAAGTACTATTTTTTTTACATTCATCTTTATGGTTTTCATTGTATATATATATAAACGTATTATTTTTAGCATGTGACAGTATTCTCATATAAGATTTCATCTGTTCAAAAGTAGTCTTAAACTTTAGTTTATTTACAAAAGTATTTTTTCTAGACTTAACAACTTTGGGTTGGTTTTTCTTACTGTTTAAGAATGATAGGAATAAATCATATCCTGATTTTGGGGTGTTACTTTTTTTTAAAATATTAATATTATTGTTAAGTTCTCTTATTAAATTAATATGATCTACCATTTTTAAATATATTTTTGTGTTTTTTACAAATAATAAATCTACATCTTTTTTTTTTATTCTACTAACAGCTTGTGCATCCTTAATTTGTTTGTTAAATAGAATAAAAAAACTTCTCATTTTTAAAGTTTCAGTTTTACAAAAATTATAAAATAAAATACAAATCTCATTTTCAATAGGATAGCAACAATCATCACAGGCAATAGCAGCAGGTTTTTTATTATTAATAATTATGTTTTCTTTATTTGATTCAATACAATGTGTAGTTTGTATATAAATGAAAATAATAGTATACAATATTTTTTTTAGCATGTTATTTTCTTAATACTTATTCTAATATCTATGATGAGATAATACTTTTTACGTTATCTAATTTTTTATGATTGTATTTGAAATTTATGATTATGACCATTAGATAATTTAATTTATGTATTGAAAGTTTATAATTAGGTAATTCAAAAAAAGATATTGTTTGATAGATTTGAACTTTAAGGAGTGAAGTTACGAAACTTTCCGATAAAATTTAGAGCATAATAATAAAAATAGCATCTTCAAATAAAACAGAAGATGCCACTATTAATAATGATTTTTAAAAATCATTATTTCTTGGGTTTCTATCGGAACTTGGTGTATCTTTTCTAACATCACCTGTAGCTGGTGGCTTGCTATAAGATCTCCAAGGTTTACGTTTTTGCATGTTATTATATTTAGAGCCTACAGGCTTTTTTTTACGCTTAGCTCCTATTAAATAATTACTTCTTTTATTAAAGCCACTATGTTTTTGATAACTTTTAGCTTCATCAGTAAAATGATTATCCGGAGAAGTATCAAGGAAAGACATAGTCTCATTATTATCTTGCGGTTGTGCTTCATAAGAGCTTGAGTCTAAAAAAGGCATACCTGTGGGAGTAGTTGTATCTTTAGCTATATGTTGGTTATCTTGCCCTTGTTTATATTTCTTTGTATTGTTTTCTTGATGGCTATGCTTGCTAGGATTATTAAATATATCATCTACAAGTATAAAATCAGTGTTTTGTCTGTCGTCAGTAAAGCTGTGTAAATTACTTTCCTGCTCTTTATGTTTAAAAAAGCTTTCTTTTTCACTTATTAGAGCATTTTCTAAGCTATCACTGTCAAAAGATTGTTTACTTTTATCGTTGTTGTATGTATCGTTGTTAACAAAGCCACGTTTAGGTTCTGTATCTAATATAATAATACTTTCTGAAGACATGGAAGGTTCATCATTGCCTAAAAAATCTGACGATTCAATAATTCTAATAGTACGATCAAGATTATTCTTTTGCTTACTTAAGAGATGATTATCTTTATTATTAATTTCTGGAGCTATGCCTGACAAACCCGAAGTTGGCTTTTGTTCTAATCTGGGATCGTTTTTAATCCTAGAGTTAGATCTTTTTTTCGATCTAGATTTAGTTTCAAATTTAACCTGTATATCTAATAAATCTTTCTTAGATTGCTTGGGTTTGTCATTCGTTACCCCTACACTCTGTTTTTTTGTTGTTGTCTGAGGTATGTTATTGCTTACTATATCTCTCCCGTTTGCTGTTGCTGGTATAGAGCTATTTATAGCTAACACTTCTGAGCTTCTATGAGTATCATGATGTTTATTATCATGTTTCATATTTGCATTAGTAGGTTTAGTTTCAGGTTTTGTATTAGTCTGATAGCTCGTATTATTTTGTTGATTATCTTTCGATTTATTGTATTTATCTCTTTTAGGGCTTCCAGTCGAAAATTTATCTTTGGTTGATGCAGAAGTAAATTTATTATCTGTAGCTTTACAAGAGGCATCGGATAAATTTTTATTAAATGCAGGCTTCCCATGGTGGTTTTTTCTTGAAAACTCTCTGTTATCTGGCATTTTTGCCGATGAGTTTAAAGCCTCATTATTTTTGTTAATATTTGGCTTCAAAACCATTTTTTCATTTTTAGGTAATGGCTTGTCAGGAGATGATGAAAATATAGATTTTACAAATTTACCTATATTATTTATAATTCCTGAAGAATTATCTTGTGCAAGGTTTTCTGCTGGTGTTGTTTTAGATGCTGGTTTCTTTATAGTAGCCCCTAAAGAAACAGATGAACCCTTTGCTTCTGGAGTACTGTTATATACATCCTTACTATTAAAGTCGCTATGCTTGTTTAAAATATGTACATCATAATGTGGAGTTTCCATATTGGAATCTGGTACGATAAAAATCTTAATATTATTATTAGTTTCTATTTTAGAAACCATGTCACGCTTTTCATTGAGTAAAAATGTTGCTATTTCTATAGGTACCTGTGCTTTTACTGCATCGATATTTTCTTGTAAAGAATATTCTTCTATAACTCTAAAAATAGATAGCGATAGAGATTCTATATCTCTAATGGTTCCCTGCCCTGAGCATCTGGGGCACATAACACCACTTGTTTCACCTAGAGATAAACCAAGACGCTGCCTAGACATTTCTAGCAATCCGAATCGTGAGATATGGCTTAATTGAATTTTGGCTTTATCATATGATAGCGAATTTTTTAATTGATTTTCCACTTCTTTTTGATTTTGGATCGATCTCATATCAATAAAATCAATAACAACTAGACCGCCGATATCTCTAAGACGTAATTGCCGTGCGATTTCATCTGCTGCCTCTAAGTTTGTTGTTAAAGCTGTCTCTTCTATGCTAGAACCTTTGGTAGATTTTGCAGAGTTGATATCAATAGAAACTAATGCTTCTGTTGGATCAATTACTATGCTACCACCAGAAGGCAACCGCACTTCACGTTTAAAAGCGGTCTCGATTTGACTTTCTATGTGAAACTTACTAAATAAAGGGATGTCGCTTTCATAGTACTTTAGTCGGTCTGAGTATTGAGGCATTACTTTTTTGATGAATCTCATTGCCTCTTGGTATACACGTTTTTTATCGATAACCACTTCGTGGATATCTTGGCGTAAATGATCTCGGACAGCTCTAATAGTTATATTGCTTTCTTGATGTAATAAGGATGGAGATTTTATCTTTTTACTACTATTTTTGATAGAAGCCCATAATTGCAATAAATAGTCGATATCCCACTGCAGATCTTTTTGCTTTCTTGACAAAGCAGCTGTACGGACTATAAGCCCCATATCGCTAGGAGTATCTAGCTTCTTTAAAATTGTTTGTAGTTCTTCTCTGTGATCGCCTTCTATTCTTCTTGAAATGCCACCAGCTTTAGGTTTATTTGGCATTAATACCAAGTATCTTCCCGCAAGGCTAATATAAGTAGTTAAAGCAGCACCTTTGTTTCCTCTTTCTTCTTTGCAAACCTGTACAATAACCGATTGTCCTTCAGTTAAAGCATTCCTAATTCCTGGATAGCCAGATTTAGGTTGAGAGTTATAATATTCAGGTGCAACTTCTTTAAGAGGTAAAAAACCGTGTTTTCCAGCTCCGTAGTCTATAAAAGCTGCTTCTAAACTAGGTTCTATCCTAGTTACTTTTGCATTATATATATTAGATTTTTTTTGTCCTTTAATTCCCGATTCAATATCAAGGTCTACTAATTTTTGACCATCAATAATAGCAACCCGTAGCTCTTCTAGCTGAGTTGCGTTAATAAGCATTTTTTTCATACTTTACCATCTTTTTAACATCACTCCTTTGAGGCTTATCAACATATACAATATAAATACCCGTAACTATAAAGATAGCCCAGAACATCGTTATTAATGCTCACAAACAAACAATTTATTATGTATTTTTGCTAGATAGGTACTAGCTGTCTGCAAGTCTTACTTTTATAAACTATAATAGCTAAATAACCCTCATTACATGTGCAACTATCCGTTTGCAAAATATAAATCATGTGCTATTTATCTATTTTAATTGTCTTTTCTTTTTAATCTTTAACATAAACAATGTACAAGCTTAATTGCAATATCGAAGTGTTTTAGATATAACATGCATAAGTTGACTACTCTACAATAATTGTAAGAGTGATAAATAATTTATATAGTATAAAACCAGTGAGTTACTCTGCTTCACTAATTTTATATTCGTAAAACATAATGACACTATATCTACAGTACGCATTTTTATAAATAATGTAGATAGGTATCGTAAAATTCAATATAATGCGAAATATCATTTTATTAGATACTTTCACACAAAAGCCTTATTTTATTAAACTCTAGACTAAAAGAGTTATTTATACCCTGTATTAATTTAAGCAAATACAAGGCGTATATTTAGAAACTACTAGGGTAATTTATACAGTATTCAGCTCTCAAAGTTAGAAATTTTACTTTATACGAGGCTTAATCGTTATCTTTTCTGTTTATAATACTCATTCGTTATTCTTGTAGAAAGAATGGTTTAAGATCTTGCTACAATCACTATTACTAAATTATAAAGTAAATATGTAATATTCTCTAGTAAAAATAAATAAATTTAATAGGTATAAACTTCTATCTCTTGAAATACAATCAAGCAATTTGCCATTATACACCAAAATTATAAATAAATAAACCACTAAAAGCGAATAAAAGAAATTTATAAGTTTGTAGACTTTATTTAGTATATACACGTGGCAGATGAAAATGCTAGGTTTCAGGGCTAAGTAAAATGGTTTAATTCAAGGCAAAAGACTGCCAGAATGCAAGTGCATTTCAAGGTGTTTTAACGCTGAAGTAGACATTTTTAATAGCCCCCAGAATGCAAGGCTTCTAAGATTTTAGTAAAGATAGTGTTTCTAAGGGATAGTGTAGATTAATATTAAAAAAACTAACGCAAGAAAAAAGCTTAAAAGTTTAGCACAGAACCCATAACTAATAAAAAGCCCTGTTGCATTGTTAAAATACCATAAAATAGAAAAGCATTGATATTTTCTTTCGAGTTTAACCTTTTTCTTTAGCTCTGAAATTTAGTATTTTATCTGTCGTGTGTCTGCTGACATTCGATTAAATAAGTTGCAAGAACAGGTATAACATTTTCTTGATTATTCTTTTTAGCTATGATCATAGCCCCCATTAACAGTTCTTCGTTTAAATAGTTAGAAAAGAAAGAACACAAAAAATCAAGAAACTGTGTATTGCCTAGCGAGCATTGCTTTAAGATTTTTATATTAGTTAACACTGGGTCATAACACTTTTTAGCCATTGTGGTATGTTCGGAAATCGAACCATTAGTATAACTAAATGGCCTTTGTTTATTAGGATCATAAGTTATATAATTTACTAATGTTTTAGCTATAGATAAGTTATTTGCTGCAATAGCGTATCTAATTGGGCATAAACCATAGGCAACATCTGAGTTCAGCCACTGTATTACATCGAAATAATTATTATGATTTAAAATATTTTTAAGTTCTATTGCTGACTGCTTTTGTTCTGATTCGATATTAATGTCGCATAATTGAATAAATTCTAAATTAGAAATATTATTAATAGCAAAAGACTTGCTAGCTAATGATATTATAAATAATAATGTTATTTTATAGTTCATGGCAAATATCTTTATTCTTATTATTAGTGTATAGTACGTATTATATGCATATTATTACTTAAGCATATAATTAAAAGAGAATAAATAACTTTATCCCAATTAAAAATCCTACAGGAATATTAAATGCATTTCAAGAGTTTTGCGAATATCTTTAAAAACACAATATAGTGCAACCATTTAAAAGTATAGAAATTTATACAAATTATACTTAAATGCACATTTTATAAGGCCTAGCAAAAAGATTTAATTACTGCTATTAGGATGTATTTTTTGACTTTTAAACTATGCTACTACTTTTTAAACTGTTGCAAATATAAGTATTCAGAATAAATGCTTAGTTTAATAAGCCAAAAACGGCTTGCTGAAAAGACAGCATCAGGTATAAGGTGTCTAAACTATAAAGAGGGTTTTATTAATAATTGTTTCCTTTGAAAATCTCTAATGCATTGTCTGTAATGCTCTATTGTTTGATTGGTAATATTACAAAAATCTTTATCTTTCATTTCTACATTAAAAAACTCTGAAAAAATAGTTGCAGTGTTAATCATGCTAGCAAATGCTTGCATTAAAGTATCTGGCCCCGGAATAGTCATAAAAAATGTTAGTGCAGAAATTTGTAAATTTTCAAATTCTTCTAAATTAAAATAACCTGGTTCCATTCCATTAGCTAAACTAAATAGTATTTTCCCTGTTCCATCATTATTATAGTATTTATGAAAAATAGACATATCACCATACAGCAATCCTGCTGCAAGAAGCTGAGGTAATAGCTGTTTTCCAGAAATTATTTTGCTATTATCCATAATTAAATTAATGGAAATTATATTAAAGTTGCCTTCTCTTGCTATTAGTTTATCAGTAGCATTAGTATTGATAGTCTTTTTTAGTTTTTCTGTAAAGCAATCGTTTTTCTTACTTTTAAGACATGTATTTATTAATTCTGCATCTGTGCCTCCTATTTTTTGAATTTTCTTATCATAAATATCTGTAATATCTTTATATGTATCTATTTGCTGATCATCATTTAGAAACCTATCTAAATTATCATCATATTGTGCTATAGAGTTTTTTCGAGATATTATTGTTTTATCCTTCATATGTTCTTCGCCCCTATTAAAAAACTTAGATATTTTTTTACTAATATATTTTTTTAATGAAAATTGTACGGCATTGTTTTTATCGTCATTATCTTTATAAATAATTGAATCCGTTTTTTTTGCACTTATATGGTTATGCAAATAATTGTTTTTATCTTGATTATTAGTCGTTGATTTATTTTTCGTGCTACTATTATCTATTAAAGCCGAATTATTTTTTTCTTCTGTCTCTTTTTTTTGAGTTTCATCATGAGCCTTCATTCCTTTCAAATACATTGTCTTCTCCACAATAAATTAGTCATATGTTTGTAAAAATTTGAATGTATCAATATACACATAACACCTTATATATTATATTTTAGCAGGTAGAGTGCTAATGTTTATTTTTTATTTATATATTTGTGCTGCAAAATACAAATTTTCATATATAAAATACTATATCTATAGTATATTGCTAATATTTATACAGTTTTTACTTAAGTATTCATCTTCTCAACAAGTAATTTTTGGATTATTAAACAAGGTGCCCACTTAGAATATTTATATTAGTGCTAAATTAAAAAGTAATAATGCAGTTTACAGGTTAAAACACCTTAAAATGCAGATAACATTCATACGGTATTCTTCCTATAATTACATCTTTTAACTAATCTCTGAAAAATGCTTCTTCAAGTAAAAGGTGTATATATTATTAGATATATATCTATTATTACTTTAGATAAATTTTTATAATATATTTTTAGACTTAGCGACTTAAACCACTTTTTACAAATAGGGTCATAAAGCAATAAGTATTTTGATATTCTAGCTATAGACTAGTATTGTTGTTTTGATCTTTTGTTATCAAGAACACCTTATATCTTGTAGCCAAAATAATAGGTTTTAGTACTTTTTTATAAGTTATTGATAAATTTGTAATATATATGTTAATCTCTTACTTTAATAATCTCGATTGCTATAACTATATAAAATTTTTTATACATTGTTAACTACACTATAATTACAAGAATAAATTATTTAATAATAGGTTGTATATGTCTAATTTCAATATGAAACAAAAGTTAGCTATTCATTATTATTTTATAGTTCTTAATAGTGTTTTTGTGATTGCTATTGGAGCTATTTATTGGTTTACACGTGCTCCGGGTAACTATTTTCCAATTCCAGTAGCTAATAATTACTTTGCAATAACTTATCTTGTTAGTATGCATATTATTATTTTAACTTTGTTAGTTGCCATAGCAAGACTAATAATATTACCAACAATTTATTTGCCTCAAAAAGCATTTTTTATAATACAATTAATTTTTACTTTTATTTTAACTACTATTTTTTTATTTGATATAACTACTTTTCATACTGATGCAGTGCATTTATTAGATATAAATATTCCATATACTATAGAGCATGTATTAAGCATGAATGCAATATTTGAAAAAAATAGAATTATCGATTATTGTGTTTGGTTATTGCTATTAACTTTAATATATAAACTTAGTAATTTAATAATTAGCAAAACTTGGCTTAACAAGCATAATATAGGTAGTAAATATGCAATTTTTGTATTATCATTAATGGCAATATCACAGTTGATTTATTTTTCTGGATCAAAGCAACGGCAACAGCAATTATTATCTTATATACAACGCTTTCAAATGTTTTCTTATGATAACTCTAAAGTTGCGTCTGCAGTTAAAAACACCTATAAGCTAGTTAATTTTAATAAAGTGCAATATCCTGCTAAGCTCTTAGTAACCACTAAGGTTAATAATCCTCCAAATATACTAATTATTGCTATGGATGCTTGGCGCTTTGATTGTTTTAATGCTACAGATTCACCAAATTTATGGAAATTTGCTCAAAATGGAAAAGTATTTAGTAATCATTTTGCTGCTGCTAATCGTACACGCCCTAGCCTATTTGGTTTACTTTACGGTATTCCTTCAACTTATATGGCAACTTTTTTTCGAAAAAAACAAACTCCCGTATTGATTAAACAATTACAGCAAATGAATTATCAGATAAATTTTTTTAATGGTTTTGGTAAAAAAGAAAATGAACAATATACAAAAAAAATTTTTACTAACATAGATGATTTATATATAGAGTCTCAAGATACTTCTAATGCTATGCATGATAGTAAATTAACCAATGATATGCTAGCCTGGCACGCTAATCGCAATAAAAACAAACCATGGTTTGCTTTTGTTTTTTATGATGCTTTACATGGGCCAAATTTTCCTGAAGGCTATTCAACTATAGCTGTGCAATCAGGTGATATTAGTAGTTATAAAAAATTTGCTAAGTATGTTGGCAAAGATGTATTTATTGCTAGTTATAAAACTAGTGTGCATTATTTAGATAGCTTGGCAGCTAAAATATTAAATAAATTACAAAAGTCTAACGACTTAGCTAATACGATAGTAATAATAACCGCGGATCATGGTAATGAGTTTAATGATAACCAACAAGGAGAATGGGGTTATGGTAGTAACTTTACTAATTGCCAAATAAAAGTTCCTTTTGCTATTATTTTGCCAGAAGATCATAAAAATAAATTAACTTTAGCAACAGATAGTTTAACTAGTCATTATGATATCGTACCTACATTAATGAAAAATTTTTTAGGTGTTAATAATCCCATAGCTGATTATAGCGTTGGGAATGATTTACTAAATAATGACATTGCTAAAGATTGGATGTTAGTTGGAACCATAGGAGGATATAGCTTGTCTGCTGCTATTGTTTTCAAGGATTATGCCTTAAAAATTATGCCTTCTCAATGTAATTTAATTGATAATTTTAATAGATTGATTTTTAGCCAAGATATAAACACTACCTACATAAAACAAGCACTAGAATACATGAGTAGATTTATGATAAAATAGAGTAGATGAAATATATACATGTGGCAGTTGGACTTGCAAGTTTTCATCTGCCACGTGTATAAATCACCTTTTAATTTTTTTTAACTTAACAGTTTGTTATTATTTAAATCATTATTTGTTTCCAAAGATTTAATAGTTGCATTGGATACTAATTTTAATACCTAAAAGTGGTAAAAAGATAAATAGTTTAGAAAAGTTTTACACTGCTAGCACTCAAACTGCAGAAAAAGCTCTAGAGATATCATTGTTAAATTTAGTAGATATAAAAACAAATGCAGTTTTTCATGAGTTAAGAAAATATGGGAGGGGGTATTGCCTCGTGAAACTGTCCGTAGTATTGATCTTTAATAACTTATTTTATTTTTTGCAATAGATTTAACCCACCTAAAATTTACGTTAATTAACATAACTATGTATATTACAAGGAAGTATATTATG
>CAKNAD010000028.1 GCA_929200515.1 Candidatus Gorgonimonas leptogorgiae
ATATTATATCTTTATGCGGTGAAAATTTATCGTATGGTAGGGTTTCCCAGCCTGGAAAAGCTATGATTTCAGGGTTTGTACTTGCATGTTTACAAAAAAACTTTAATTCTTGCTCGGCAATAAACGTTGCTTCAGAGTCTGGACATACTAACAACCATATTTTGTTAGAATTTGTAATAGCCTGTGATAATAACAAAGATGTATTAGAAAAATTGTTTAAATTCCCCCACTTGCACTTATCTTTTTTAATAGGCAATGGCGCTGTTGGTAATGTTATTTCCATAATAAATTATTTATTTTGATATCTAGGTTAAAAATAAGAGCCATTATATTATAATTTTTTATTATTGTAAATTTAAAATAAAACTCGCAAGACAATAGCTTTTATTATGAATAATGTTTATATACTTATTCATTTTTATATTTTATAAGATTTTATTTTTTTTTGTAACGCTTTTGTGGCTTATATCTTCGCCCTAAAGGGCCAAGCTTTACGGTACTTAGGTCAGGCTAAGGCTATCTTGAAATAGATGCGTATATGTGGTACAATGCAACAGTTTAGCCATTATTGTTATAGTTATGATTTACAGGGAGTTAAGCATATATGGATATTAATGCAGTATCAGGTCAATATAGCTTAGAAAGCTTAGAAAATGTTAATAATGAAACACCAAAAACACCTGATAATAAACCTTATGTTGATAATCAAAAAGTCCAAGATATCAAAGATATATCTGGCTATCAGGTTAGCGATCCCGAGACAAATAGAGAGATAGTGGGTGGCAAATCTGCGAATTTAGAGATGATGGCTAAATGTGATATGCCTGTACCTAAAACTAGCAATATTCCCACACAGCAAGTAGCTAAATTTGAACAATACCCCATAGAAGCTTCAATATTAAAACACTTTTTTTCTAGCTATATTAATGAAGATAAAACACAATTAGATGAGTTTTTTGCTTATCTTGCAAAATCTAACACTAACGGATGCAACTTAATTAGTGTTCTAACTACCATTAAAGGTTTTTTTAAAGAAGATGCTACGCAACAAAAACAATATATTAGTGCCATAGAAGCATTTATTAAAGATGAGCAATTTTATAATATAGTTAAAGACTTGCCAGTAGCTAATAAAATTAGAAAAAATTATGATGATCTTATTAATAAATTACCAGCTAATTCTTCAATAATAGTTAGAAGTTCTGGAGTTAAAGAAGATAATTTTGGCGATGCCCAAGCAGGTAAATTTGAATCTATAGTTCATAAAAATATAGATATAATAACAACTTGTTTAGGCGTATTAGCTTCAAAATATCAACCAGCTGTTTGTCAGTCAATAGAACCGCAAGGAATGGCACTTACTCTAAATCATTATATCCCTTGTGTTGTTGGCGGTGTGGTTATGAGTGCTAGATCATTAGCAGACAATAAAAGAAAAATTGAATTTGGACCTAATCATCAAGAATTAATATCGGGTAAATTAGGGATAACGCCTCATAGCATTATTTGTCATCAAAGTAACACAGAAGAAAACCCTATTTATGACATAATTAAAACAGAAAATCTTGCTTATACTGAGATTCCACCAGAAGCTTTAAAACAATTATTGCAACACACCAGCAAATTAGAAGATATATTTAATGCTCCCGTTGATATTGAATTTGGCATAGATAATAATGGCAAGTTATATTTATTTCAAGTAAGACCCATCACAAAATTAGCTGGTGGCATGAACTTTGCTACTACAGCACCAAATGACTCAATTAGTAATGGCAGGCTTATCAGTGAGGGCATTTGCAGTGGTAAAATGGTTTATGTTAGTCAGCAGCAAGAGGCAACGAATATTCCTCAAGGTGCTATTATTGTTGCAAAGGCTTATCAAGAATGGATGCTTGACCCTGATTTTTTAAATAAAGTTGCTGGTTTTATCTTTGAGCAAGGCGGTGATAATGACCATGTAGCAATTACCTTGCGCCAAGCAAATAAACCTTATATGGTAGCTGGCGATCAGTTTGAATCACTTAACTGTATTAATCACAAAGATATCACCCTAGTTTGCGGTAGTTTTAATGGCACTGAAGGTGCATATGTAGTTAAAGGAAATGAGCTATTTCAGCAGCTATCTTCTACTGCAACAGTAGATAATTCATTTGCAAAATGCTTATCACCAGCTAATAAAACCAAAATAGACACTAATTTTGATCGCCCCGATACCGGATTTCAATGTTTGCATGAATTAAATCATAGATTATTGGAATATTTTAGTGCTAACAGTTGGTTAAGCAACTGTTTTTCAGATAAAGGCTATAAAGCTTTATCTATTGACAAAAATAGAGCTGAAATCATCAAACAAGCTAAAGCAGAAATGAATGAAATGTTTGTTGATTTAGATCAATTTATTACAGCTTATGAGCGATTTTTAAATTTAGGTATGAATGGTGATGATACTAAAGAGATAAAAGCAAAACTAGTAGAAGTTGATCAATTAAAAGCTAGTGCTCAAACACTAAAAATGAACATTAATAGAAAAATAAATAATATTGAAGCAAAATTAACTACAGATGTTAATTTAAATGCCCCAGTTGGTAGTTATGAGCAATACCTAAAAGATTGTAAAGATATATTAACTATGACACAAGAGTTAACTGTATCTAAAAGTGTTAATCAAGTTAATAGTATTCAAAATGTTATTGTTAAGATTCACGCAGGGTTTATAGAAATTTCACCTATAATAGCAATGAATTCTGGTTTAGGAGATAGAGGGGTTTTAAACAAAGACACAAATTCTCAATTAATTAATTTAACTACTAATAGAGAACAAAAAAATTTAGCACAAAATATTATTAATGCTATAGAGCCTTTATCATCTCAGTATGAAACTAAAATAATCGTTCTAGGTAGATCAATAATGGTAGAAGCAAAGTTAGGGGTGCATGCCTGTACTATAGAAATGATAGAAGATGCAGAAGGCGGTAAAGGACGATTATTAAGATTAAAACTTTCAGATGATTTTACTAATCTAAATGGTAGTAACTATGTAGGCAAACTTAAACGTTTTTGGTTGTTATCACAAGTATTACATAATTTAAATATAGATAAAGAATCTGCAGGAATGCAAGCTTCAGTATCTGAAGCTACTGGAATTCTTACAGTAGAAGTTCCACTAATAAAAACTAAACAAGCAATGCAGTTAGCTTTTACAAAAATGGTTAAAGTTGTAGCTAACACGTCAAATTTAGACATAAAGTTAAATACTTCACAATTGAATCAACCAAGAAAATTATGGAACTTTTCTTTGCTTCAAGAAAAACTGCGCACGTTGTCTTCTAAAGAAAATCAAGATGAACTATTTTGTGTTATATTTATGCTAGCATTTTTTTCGCATTTCCCTTTAAGCTCTTTAAAAGAGTTTATAGATGAAAAAAATAAATTACTTTTAAAAAAAATACCAAGTAAATACCAAATAAAAACAATAACTGACTTAGAAGCTAAATGTTGTAATATTCCAGAAATAAAAGAACATATATTATATTATTTACTTTTAAACTCTCCAATGAAATACGTACCTTTATTACAAAAAAGTAAATATGCTTGGTGGCTACAAGATAAAACCAAGGTTATAGATCTAGTTTCTAAAAGTGAGACGTTATTTCAATGCATTGCTTCTGAATGGGGGAATGATAAAGAGGTTGTTTTAGCAGCAGTAAACAATAATGCTACAGCGTTAAGACATGCTAGTGAAAAATTTAAAGAAGATCGAGATATTGTTTTAGCTGCGATTAAAAATAATGCTTCAATTTTAAAGATTATTGATAACAAATTTAAACAAGATCGAGATATTATTTTATTAGCTGTTCATACAAAAGGAAGTACTTTAATATACGCAAGTGATCAGCTTAAAAATGATAAAGAAGTTGTTCTAGCTGCGGTTCATCAAAATGGAGAGGCTTTACAATACGCAAGTGATCAGTTTAAAAATGATAAAGAAGTTGTTCTAGCTACGGTTTATCAAAATGGAATGGCTTTACAATACGCAAGTGATCAACTTAAAAATGACAAAGAAATTGTTCTAGCTGCGGCTCATCAAAATGGAATGGCTTTACAATACACAAGTGAGCAGCTTAAAAATGATAAAGAAGTTATTCTAGCTACGGTTCATCAAAATGGACTAGCTTTAAAATCTGCAAATCATCAATTCCGTGATGATAAGGAAGTTGTATTAGTAGCTATTTCTAACAATAGATCGACTGTAGAATATATGAATGAGAATTTTAAAAGTGATAGAGACATTATGTTAGCTTTTATGAGATATGAACAAGGGCGTGATATTGCAAGGTTCTTTCACCAATGTTCTATAACACTGCAAAATGATGTCAATTTTATTATAGATGCATTAAAAATAAATACGCAAATATTAAATTGTATTCCGTATAATTTAAGGCAAGATAAAAGAATTATTGATTATTTAGAAAAATCACGAGTAAAGTCTATATTAAAAGTAGATACAATTGCAGAACCAGAAATAGAACTAAAGCCAGAATCAGAACCATATATAACACCTGTTCCAGATAAACAAAATGTATCTTTTTTTAAAAAAATACTTATGACATTATCTGAGTTTAGTATATTCTTATGGACAAAAATATCTACTATGATAGTTAAATTATTTACTTTTATATCAAGCCTTTTCATAGATCAGAGTAAAAAAGATATTCTTATTGAAGAAGTACCTGTAGTAAATTAAAAAGAGGCAGAGTATTATAAAAGACATTAAGTGTAATTATTCTTTTTTATAAACAGTTTTTATGATAAAATGCTACCTCAAAACATACTTTATGTTTACAAGGATGTTATATGTATCCCCTCAAGTCATTAGATTCAGTTCCATCGCAACTAGTAAAATCTTTTAATAGCCTAGATGAACCACAAAAAACAAACGAAACCAATTTTTCTAGACTAAGTGGTGTTCCTCAACATTCTATAATAGCAGATGACAAGGCTATAGGCGAACGCGAAATTAAAGTAGCAGACGATTATATGGATGCCTATGATATTTATGATATGTATGTTGAGTTAAATAACTGTATAGAAAACAATGATGCTATAGAATTAAAAAAAACACTAGATAAATATGAGCCATATTGGGATAAAGTATTTACTTTTCATGAAGTTATAGAAAAGGCATATACAAATCGGCAACATGAGTGCATGCGAGTGTTGGTTACTTTTATAGCAAGGAGTAAAAGAGGAGAAATACCAGATTATACTCAAAAAAAACTTTTTTTATATTGTTGTAATAACATCCACGTGCTTGGTTCACAAGACATAATAGATCGTTTTGGTACACAGGTTATATTAAATTGTATTAAGCTAGAAGTTATTGAAATAGCCGAGATAGCAAACAAGGCTGGTGAGGCTAATACAGCTAAAATTGCTACTGAAATTAAAGCACTAAAAAAAGCGGATAACAAAGATACGACAGACAATGCTTATATTAGTATAAAAGAATATGCAAGCAAGCTATCATTTCAAACATTATACAACCAATCCACTATAAGAAAATTGCATGAATTATTGTTAAATAGTGCTATTTTCAGTGAGGATAGTGATTTATTTTCTAGTATTTTTAATACAATAGCTGATTACGAAACACAGCATAAAGTACATTCATGTTTTAACGACTATATTTTAAATATAATAACAGCTAGTGTAAATAAAAATTATAATCCTAAGCAACTAGCGGTGTTTCTTAATGAACCCATAGTGCAAAATACACTTAAACAAATTGAAGCAAAAGATGAAAAACTAATATTTGATTTAATTTTTAAAAACAATGAATATTTTTCGATATTTACGAATTCTTGCCCTTGGATTTTTTCTTGTGTTATTGGTAGAAAGTATTCGTTATTAGGAAGAGCTATTGCAAGAGATATTCAAAATAGAAGTATTTATTATACTACAAAAGTATTATCCGACGAGAGAGCAAAAAATATAATCAGTAAACCAAGTATAAATTCTACTTTACCACCAATAGAGATGCTAACACCCGAACTAAAAAAACTATTAGGAAATATTAATAACGATAGCTTAAGATTACATTCTTCGATAAAAACAGCAGCAGATAAAGCAACATCTTTAGAAGAGCATGAAAAAATACTTACCATAATTAGATCAAACAGAAATAGTATATCACACAGTGAAATAATAAATGCTCTAAATTTAGATACTTCATACTCAGAAAAAAAAGAATTAAATAGATATCTAAAAGTTATCCACTTGATACAAACATTACCCCACATTGGATTGTGGATTAATGATGCTGGATATTGCCTAGGAGAAGCAAATAAGATATATTCTTTTGGTGATACTAATGCAATACTTAGTACGTATAAATCTTTAATGGATTTAGGTGCTAAAAAAATTAATATCTTTTTTGCAACAGATGTTTCTCTTACCCCTGAGTTAAAAAAGAATATGCAAAATAAATTGAGATATCTACTCAATACAATTAATCAAAATCAATGTTCATCAGCTAGAAGCAATTATAGACACCCTATTGATATTTGTTTTGTTGAAGAAGGAGACACAATTGCAGACGAAATTTTAATGATAACTTTTCTAGCTAGGGTCTGTTTATCTTTTAAACATAATATTAATAATGTAATAGCTATAAAACCTCTTTTATTTGGTAAAATATATGAAAGTATGTATATAGGAATACCCCAAAATACACCAGATTCGGATAAACAATGTAAGAATATATCGCTTAAAAATAATACATATAGCATATTAGGTGATACAAAAAATGCATTGCCCATACAATACATTGGAAAAAACAGATATAAAAATTGGTTTTATGATTCTCTATTGCCGGTTACAAATAAAAACCAAGCTAGCCTGTTAGCTAATTTCATGAATGAAATTACAATTAGAGTACAACAAGGGAAAATTAATCATAGCTTAGTTTATGGTTTACATCATTATAAAGTTATATACGACAAGGATATTATATCAAATAACTGGATAAATATATTAAATAAATTATCTATAGAAAATAACAAGAGGTCGGTGTTATTCATATTAGGTGACTTTTGTGGAAGACCTATTAGAAAATCTGATCATACAAATATTATATTTTTTAATTTCATTGGTTACTGTGGCAAAAAAACTGATAAAGAAGTGGAAAAAGATAATAAATATATAGTAGAAACACTTGCAACTTCATTTGCAGAAGGTAAAAATATTGTTGCATTTCTTCCATCCTTGCCTAAAGAGCTGTTCAATTTCTTCATGATAGATTGTTCAGAGGGGACATTAAATTTAGTAGAAGGTGCCAATACTACTACCGCATTACTACAATATGGAGTACCTTATTTGTCTTTATTGCCAAACGGTAATACTCCTATACCTACTCAAATAGGCACGCCATTTGAAAATTTTATTCAAGAAGCTTTATCTTATAAGCTCAGAAGCAGTGATAAAGCTATACATATATTTACAAAACTATATAGTTATATAATTGACGATAAATATGAAGAAGCAATAGAAGAAGTAAAACAATTAAAAACAATTAAAAAAGACCCTAACATAGTTGCATTTTTATGGAAAGACTCAAAAAAATTTATGTTTGAAGAAATTACTGTATTATCCTTATTAACTAAGGGTAAATCAATGAGTAGTTTAGAAAAAGAATATTTGCTATGGGCGTTAGATCCAAATATAATAAATAGTACTGTAAAATATATGACACGATGTAAAGACCCTAAGAGCAAAGAATATTTCAGTACACTGCTAAAACAAGAGCATGTCAATAAACCTGTTAACAATACTCTTTTAGTATCGTTAGAAAAGTTTGTAGATGAATCAAAAAAAATACTTGATGCTCAGTCTAATACTAGTTTAACATAACTACTGAACTGCTACGCCTTAAAGGCGAGGGTTAGAACTTTTCTGCTACATCAGACTTTAACCTATTCATTTTTGTATTTTACAAAATTTTATTTTTTTTTGTAAAGCTTTTTGTGTCTTATATCCTCAACCTAAAGGACTAGGCTTTACGACACTTAGGTAATATCATTTGCATATATATTGAAATTCTGTATACTCCAATATTTACTCTCTTAAACTTTTATAAAAGTTAAGAAGCACCCCTTTTAAACAAGTTCTTACAATCTATTCAGTTGTTTTTTATTTTAGAAACTGTTAGAAAGAACAATAAATATACACCTAATAGATGAATATATTTTTTAATAGGATATTAATATTTGTAGCATTAATGAGTCAGGGTTGGTTTTCTTATGCTATAAATGAAAAAAATAATGCACAACAACAAATTAATACAACTAAGGAAGATTCATCAAGTGCTTTTAACTTAAACTGCTTGTCTTGTAGTAACATAGCTAACAATATTAATCGTAAGTCTACCGACTGGCACCCAAAAATATTATTAGATCAACCAACAATAAAAAAACTTCCGTATTTTATTTGTGGTGCTTATATAGAACCTAAAATTCATCTATCAAACTCATCTGATGACAGCATTGATTTAACAGCAGACTATTTCAGCATCAACCAGCAACAGGTCGCTAACTTATGGCAAAATGTAACTATAAAATTTAGAACTTATTATATAGAATGTACACAAGCTAAAATAGAAAAAGCTATAAACTCTTATAGTCTTATTGGCGATGTAAAAATCAGGCAAAAAGGCATATTGCTTATAGGAGACAAAGCTAGTATATATGGTAATACACAACAGGCAGAAATTACAAATAGCGATTTTATTTTATATAATTCTAACTCTCATGGACATGCAGATTCTATTAAAGTTAATAGTCAGGGAGTTCTAGAACTTAACAATGCTTATTATACTAGCTGTCCGCCTAATAAAGAATTGTGGAGTATATCAGGAAAAAAAATAACATATAATAATCTAAAAAACACATTAAAAGTTAATAATGCAAAATTTAAAATTTATAACACTCCTGTACTTTGGTTGCCTTATTTGACATTTTCTACAGATTTCACAGATAGCAATCAAGGGAAAACTGGTTTTTTAACTCCTAGTATAGATTTCACGTCATTTAATAAATCAACTATCACAATTCCGTTCTATTGGAATATGGCTCCCAATTATGATACCACCATAACTCTAAAATATTTACAAAATAAAGGTATACTAGTTAACAATGAATTTCGTTATCTGACTAAAATATTAGCCGGAGAACACCAAGGTAATTTATATAGCAGTTTGTTTACCTTGCCTAGTCCTAAAGAAAAAGCAAATAATCAAGATGCTAATTATTATATAAGTTACCAACATCAAAGTAATTTTGAAAACAATTCATCTGTACTTGTAAACTACAACAAGGCTAAAAACCATAAATATTTTACGGAATTAAAGCTTGAAAAAGCCCAAAAAAAATATTTAACGCAACAAGTTATAGCTAGCTGGAACACTAAAGCTGACAATACTAATTATAAAATAACGCCAAAAATAGAATTTTACAATATACAACGGTTAGATAAAGATTTTGCAGTTCCATATAAAAAGTCACCTAATTTATCATTCAAAGGCCACTGGCAACAGAATGATAACTTCAAGCTAAAAGCTAATTTGGGCTATACTAGATTTATTAGTAATAATTCTCGAGTGATTGATCAAACACAACTAGAGCAATATGGTGTTAACATTATAAATGGTAACCGTTTTTATGCAGATTTAACTGCAAAATATAATAAAAACATAGGCAAACTCTACTTCAAACCTGAAATAAAACTTACACAACTACAATATAATCTTAACGATATCGACCCTAAAATAATTACACCATATTTATCATCAGCATATGATAGCTTTAAAGCTGATAACTTTACTAACAAACCTAGCTATATTGGAGCTAATTTCAACATAAAATGTGGAACTAAATTAGTTAAAACAATATTAAGCAACAATAACTCTTGGAATTTAATATTTAAACCTAAAGTTAAATATTCTCTTTCTCCTTATATAAGTAATCAATGCATAAATCCTGTATTTGATTCTCATATGACTAAGATAAATTCATATTATTCGTTGTGGAACAGTAATAGATTTACGGGAAGAGATCGAATACCCGATCACAACCAGTTAGCTTTAGGCATATCGACTAAGTTTACTAATGCAGATAAATCAATAACATATAGCTTTAAAATTGGGCAAATATTATATTTTGCTGACAGAAAAACATGGATCAACCCTAAAACTAATGCAATTGCTTATGCCAATCTGCAGGATTTAGATTTACAGCAAGAGCAAGAAAAAATTCAACAACAGTTAGTTGAAAGCCATTCGCCACTAATATTAGATAGCTCTATAAATATAAAAGATAAATTTAAGTTACAAGCCGTAGGAGCTCTAGATATTAGCAATAATAAGTTTCGTAGCTTTATGCTAACAACTGATTACTCTTTTTTTGATAGATATTCACTAAAATTAGCTTATAATTATGAACAACGCAGTGATAGGCTTGTCAAAGATATTAATAAACAGTTTATTATTGAGAATAATACTCGTAAAAAAGCCATTAATAATTTAAATGAGTTAAGGATATCGCTGTATTATCCTGTTACTGAAAAAATAAATATGATAAATGGTTTAAAATATGATATAATGAACGCTAAAACAACCGATTTACTTGCTGGAATAGAATACAGTAATTGTTGCTTTCAGGTAAGTTTAGTTGGGAATAAATGGTTAGATAGATCTAACAATTTTGATTTCCCACAAGAGCGCTACCGAATATTATTAACTTTTAAACTTTATGGCTTAAGCTTTACTGATAGTAACTATAATTCCATTGCTAGCAAACTAGAAGATTACACTAAAACCGAGATTTAATTTATGATCAAAAAACTAGTTACTGCATTTATTATCCCATTATTACTATGCCACCACACTATAACAGTTGCTAAAGTTACAGATAACGAATCTAAACAAAACAACAATGTTAAATCCATACCAAAACAACGAGTTTTACTTGATAAAGTAATAGCAGTAGTGCAAGACAAAGCCATTATGATGTCAGATTTAGAAGATAGAATGAAACAAATAGATTCTTCTAAAGTATCATCTCCTCTAGATTTAAAAAAACAAGTGTTAGAATCGTTGATTATTGAAAATGTACAATTACAACGTGCTAAACAAATGGGCATTAGCATCAATGATGACCAACTAGCTATGACACTACAAAATATAGCTAAAGGCAATGGTCTAAGCTCTGTTAATGAATTAATTAGTAAAGTAGAGCAACAGGGTGGAAAGTTTACTGAGTTTAGAGAGACTATACGCAAAGATCTACTCATAAGAAATGCTTGTATGGCTGATATTCAATCAGAAATGCAAATATCAGATAACGAAATAACAGATTTTTTAAACTCACCAGAAGGTAAAAAAATAACAGAACCGGCTTTTCATTTAGGATATATTTTTATCCCAATAGCTCCTAGTGCTACCGATATAGACAAAACAGCGGCTGCAAATTTAGCAGAAGAAGCATATCAAAAATTATTAAAAGGTGATGCTTTTACAGATGTAGCACGTGAGTATTCTAAATCAATAACTTTAGCTCAAGATGGCGGTGATTTATCTTGGAAAAAAGCGTCACAACTGCCTGATTTTTTCGTAGAACAAGCAAAAAATATGAAAAATGGTGAAACTTCTAAACCTGTTTCTAAACCGAATGGTTATCATCTTTTTAAATTATTTGCATCTAAGGGCATTCACCCAGAAATGAGGAAGGAATACCAAATAAGACATATTCTGTTAAAACCTTCAGTAATTCAAACTGAAGAACAAGCCAAAGACAATATTAATAAAATCAAACAACGATTAGACTTAGGTGAAGACTTCACAAAACTTGCTAAAGAATTTTCTGAAGATAAATTTTCTAAGCTAGCAAATGGCGATAGCAACTGGATAGCTCTAGATGAAACTATACCAGCTGATTTTGCTAAAGCGGTACAAAGCATGGAAAAAAACATACCAAGCAAGCCAATAAAAACTGAATTAGGTTGGCATATAATTGAAGTTATTGATCAGCGTCAAGAAGATATAACGCAAGAAAGTTATAAAAGAATAGCCTACGAAATTTTAGCTAATCAACGCTATGATCGCGAAGTTCAGGCTTGGATGCAAAAGCTTAGAGATACAGCATCTGTTGAGATTAAACTAGATGAATTGCAATAACAAGCTAATTAAAGTAGCAATTACATCGGGGGAACCAGCTGGCATAGGCCCCGATTTATGCTTACAGCTACCTAAATTGCAACATCAATTAGATTTAAAAAATGTACAATTAATTATAATTGCTGATCCTCAAGTATTACGCAATAGAGCAAATGATTTAGGCATAAACATTAATATAATTGAATTTAATAATGATTATTTAGCAAACAACAATGCTTCTAATAATTCTCTATTGGTTATGCCATTAACTGCTGCTGCAAAAGTATATCCGCAGCAATTAAATAAAGCTAATAGTAGCTATGTTCTTAATATTATAAAAACTGCTGTTACTGGATGCATGGAAGGTACATTTAACGCCATGGTTACCGCTCCTATTCATAAACAAGTTATAAATCAAGCAGGAATTAGCTTTAGTGGTCATACTGAATATTTAGCACAATTAACTAATAGTAATAATGTAGCCATGATGTTTACCAGTAATATTACTAAGCTAGCATTAATAACCACTCATATGCCTTTAGCACAAGTTGCTAGTGCTATTACTCCACAACATTTAACAAACACTCTACAACTATTACATAAAGGTCTACAGCAAGATTATAATATCAGCAACCCTAAAATAGCTGTTTGTGGTTTAAATCCTCATGCAGGAGAAGGCGGTTATTTAGGTGAAGAAGAAAACAATATTATAATACCTACTATTAATAAATTAATTAAGCAGGGTATCCAACTATATGGTCCATTAGCAGCAGATACTGCTTTTAATAATTATTGGTTTAACAAAGTAGATTTAATTGTTGCTATGTATCATGATCAAGGGTTAGCTCCATTTAAAGCGGTATGCTTCGGTAATTCAGTAAATGTTACGATTGGCTTACCTATAATTAGAACATCTGTAGATCATGGAACTGCTTTAGACTTAGCTGGTAGTGGCAATATCAATGCAGGTAGCTTTATCGCAGCAATTAATGAAGCAGTAAAATTAGCAAGGAATATTAGAGCTTAATTATGGAGAACCAAAGCATTAACATAGATAATCATATTGCTCGTAAACGTTTTGGACAAAACTTTTTAGAAAATCAAGCTATTATAAATAATATTTTGCAAATAATAGCTCCTAATATAACAGATCACTTTATTGAAATTGGTCCAGGCAAAGGAGCACTAACAGAATATTTTATCGATAAAGTAAGCAGTTTAAAAGTGATTGAGCTAGATAAAGATTTAGCTAATCATTTAAAGCATAAATATCGTAATAAACAAATAATAATCTATCAAGATGACGCATTAAAATTTGATTTTACTAAATTAGCAACAACCAAACAAAAATTAAGAATAGTTGGTAATTTACCTTACAATATTTCTACACCTTTATTATTTCACTTGCTAGAGCATAGACATATAATCAAAGATATGCATTTTATGCTACAAAAAGAGGTTGTTTTGCGTCTTTGTGCACAACCAAAACAAAAAAATTATGGTAGACTATCAGTAATGTGTAATTATTTCTGTGATGCCTTAATGATGCTAGATGTCCCACCTGAAGCTTTTAATCCGCAGCCAAAAGTAGATTCTGCTATAGTTCGTTTAACAATTAAAGAAAACATACCAAATAAAGCTAAAGATTTAAAACTATTTGCACATATAGTAAAAACAGCATTTAGTCAACGTCGTAAAATAATAAGTAATACCTTAAAAACTATTTTCACTCTCGAAGATTTTAACAAGTTAAATATTAATTATAAGTCTAGAGCTGAAGAGCTTAGAGTATCAGATTATATAGCATTAGCTAATTATCAATATAATAAACGGAATAACAAATAGTTAAAATACCTCTATAGTAACTTAGAGGGTATTCTAAAATATTATTACTTATAAAAATACTTTCAATAATTTTGTAAATGTTTTTGTACAAAAGATGATATTTGTACATTGCAATAAACTATAAAAAATAGTATTTTTATTAACTAAACTCCATTATTTTCTTACGATCAATAGACTTAGTTAAAAATCTTAAGCAATAAGCACAACAGTTAATAATAAATCTATTTGATTTAAAAACACAGAACTTACATATGCTAACAATAAATAGACAACCTATATCTAACAATAATAATTTACCTAACAACCCAACAAATTTAAATTCTGTAAAGAATTATATACAACAAATAAATGAAGCATTAAATCATAATGACAAAGAAATGCCCATTGCCGATAGAATAATCTATGATGTTAAATATACATCTAGTCAAAAAAATTATGACCCACAAAAAATTTTATTACACATTGAAAATATGATGATAAATTTTTTATATCAGCAAAATTTTTTTGATAAAAGTATACTTAAAACAGATTCAGAATATTATAAAATAAATATGCAACTTGATTATTTAACTAAACAAATCATAATTATAGAACAAGAAGTTAGCAACTATATAGATAAATTTCCAAATATGATAAAAAGTAGCATGTATTATAAAGAAATTGTCAACTCATTTTTTAAACCTCTAAGCAATATAGAAGATCATATTACCACAGAAGAGCAAACACATAACTTTATATTAGCTGATTTAATTCATGCTGTTAATTTAGTTAAAAGCTACAATAAATTATTACCACAAAAAAAAATATTAGAAAAAATAATAAATGATTTTATTGAATATAGCTATCATACAGAAGTTACTCAAAATAATATTACTAGCTTAATTAATGACTTATCTTCTGTTGAGAACCTTGAAGTTGTAGCATTTTATACTGATCTATATCATAAAGCATTTAACTTTCTTGAATATCTTAACAATATAAACAACATCGATATAACAGCTAATTTAATCAATTATGATTATAGTTGTAATAGGTATGAAAAAAAAAATAATACCGAAAAAAAAATAAAAGAACGTATTAGGTTAGCTAATAAACTATATATCAGAATAAACAAATTAGATAAAAATGTTTTAGCTAAAGTTTATAATATTAAAAAAAAGGCAACCATATTAAAACAAGCTATATCTCAAAATTAACGGAGCCACTCTAAATTATGTGTCATTTAATTTATACAGGTGACAGTTGGATCTCTGTCTTTGGGTAAACAGAATTAATCTCTTGAGGAAAGCCTGATAAACTATCTACACAGGCAATTAAGATATCTTTAACTCCTCTCTGTTTTGTAATTCAGTAAAATACCGCTAGAGCATAATTTGCACCTTGTACTATTTTGATAAGCATGAAATATTAGATTTCTAGTTAATCAATTTTTTTGTTCTTTTCCCATTCTTTTGTTTTTCTATATGATGGTATAATATCAATACATTTCTTAGCTATTTCAGGGTTAGTTATTTCTAAGTGTTGTAAAACATGTGCACATGCAAAATCGTTTTCTATATCTAATAAATATTGTTTATCTTCAATCCTTAGTGTGCTAGTAATAATTTTTGTAATATAAGTAATGGTACGTATTAAATAAACAGAACTACTAATGTCATATAACCTACGTTCTTTTATATCTTTACTTTCAGCTACTTTTAATAAAGATAATTTTGTTTTATATGAAATATTTTCATTATTTAAAATTATATCTAAATAGCTTTTAAAAAAATCTAATTTTTCTAGAACAAACAATCTATAGAAAAAATTACCTTCAAGAGTTTTTATTATTATTTTTATTTTTTCTTCTCCGGTAAATGTATCTGTATTTAAAATGCCTTCTAAATACTTATTAAATATTTCTAACCTATATGTAAAAATATCGTCTCCATCAATAAACATAAAATCATCATACAACAAATCTAAATTTAAAATAGGTGATGCAAATTTAGAAATGAGTAAGTAGATTTTATCTTCACTACTAAGAGTTTTATTTTCTAATGTAGCGGTAAAAAACACTTCCCAAGCTTCAGAAGTATTATACAACATGCTGTTATATATAGATCCTGGGGAATCAAAAAATAAAAATTTTATTCTATCACTTACATTATATGGCAAATTTAGAACATCATCTATATAATCTTTTATTGATTCAACATGGTTTCTATTACAGGCTATCATAAAAGCATTACGTTCATCGACTAAAATTGGTAATTGAATTTTTTTATTAAAACAATATAAATAAGTATCATAAATAATCTCTGTCCTTCTATCGTTATCATCTAATCTTTCTATATCATCGAAAATATATTCATTTTTTGGTACTAGTTCTGTTTTGTAATGCCCTGAAGCTAGCATCCTAGATACTTTGCTTATAGTTATGTCACCAAGTATTTTAATATCCGCTTCATTATTAGTTGTTACGGTTTCTGTACTTAATATAACTTTATATTCTTTAAAATAACTATATAATATCTGAAGTAAATTCATAAAATCAGATATTGCTAAATGCTTAATATCATCTACATGACGTAATATAAATATTTTATAAGTATTAGTTGAACTCTCTGGGTTATAAAATTTTAACTTTAGCTTATTATCTTGTTTTTCTATAATAATAGCGCATGTATCGCTTGCATTGGTTTTTAATAAATAACTTTTAAAATTATTATCTATAGATGTTATAATATCAGTCAAGACATCAAATAAATTTTTAAAATCAAAATAATATCCTGTTTTAGGAATTTTTTTATGATAATTATCAATCTTTTCTGTATTTAATGCAGATTGATTTTTTATTGCTCCAATGCTAGAAAAATTTCTTGGATGTATACCCTGAGCCACAGCTAAAGAAAAATTTTCACTTATGTAGTTTTTTTGTGTTGTATCTATAACTCCAACTTTTATAAAACTGTTATTTTTTTTTAAGCTTTCATCTATTATAAAAAGGTTATTTATTCTTTCGCTTTCATCTCTTATTTGGTTATTAAAACATTTTTTATTGGTATCTGAGTCATATATTAAAATAGAATAACTATTTGAATTTTTTTTGACTAACCTTTCTGTAAATGGAAGATTCTTATTTTTTAAGTTTTCTTTTTTATTGTTAATATATGAATTATATTCAGTGAACGCACAATAATTTTTATAACTACTACTAATAGAAGCATAAGGAATTTTTTTAGTATACTGC
>CAKNAD010000029.1:0-10070 GCA_929200515.1 Candidatus Gorgonimonas leptogorgiae
TAAAATGGTTTAATTCAAGGCAAAATACTGCCAGAATGCAAGTGCATTTCAAAGTATTTTAACGCTAAAGTAGACATTTTTAATAGCCCCTAGAGGGCAAGGATTATAAGATTTTATCTTGCGTTAGTATTTCTTAATTCAGTCGAAACTACACCTGAGAAACACTGCCTTGGCTAAAAACTTATAATCATTTACTAAAACCCCGCATTTCCAACTGCCACCTGTATATCTTTAACTTTAAAAAATATAAAATTACATAGATAAATACACATTTTCATTTAAATATAAACTCACAAAATATTTTAAATTGAATTTAACAGCAATATATAAAACTATAGACTTGTATATTATAATATAATACATTATATTATAATATATTAATTATTTATTGTATTTAATAAGTTGGTAACACAATTTACACAAATGTATAAAATAAATATTGATAAAGCATAATTTTTATGATGTTTTATTAAAAATAAGTTAAATAAATTTTATAAAGTAAAATATGCTTAATACTCTTTGAAATTATAGGTTGTTATGGATGCTTGATAAGGTTATATTATTGAAGTAATCTATATTATTTAATTATTTTACGACAATTAACTGTAATATATAAATAAACATTATAATAATTAAGATATTTTTAATATTAAATGTTGATATTATTAAATAGCTATTGTAATGTTTTATTATACTAACAAAAAAAATAATATAAATAATAGCATATATTAAAAATTTATCTTTTTATTAATAATATTTGTTTTTTTGTGCTTTTATAATTAAATTATACGAGAAATATATTTTATTTTTCTTGAAATTTAATAAATGATTCTATTAATGTACCATAAATTCATACTAATTCATTAGTAGAGTAGTGATTGTTGTTCGTAACATAGGAGTTATTAATGAAACATAATCCTTCAATAGATTTAGATTCAACTTATCAAAGAGACGCTGCAAAAGAAGTAATATCACCATTGATAAAAAAAATAGCTGAACGATGTTTGCATATTGAGCTTGATTACCACCTAAAAAATTCTAACAAAAAAAATCGTAAGAATGGATATACGAAAAAGAAAATAAAATCATTATTTGGTAGTTTTAATCTAAACTCTCCTCGAGACAGGAATGGTAGCTTTCAACCTTTGTTTATTAAAAAAAATCAGACAAACATTATGTCTAACGATGTAGATAAAAATATATTGTATATGCTATCTTCAGATATAGGAAGACCAAATATCAGATCTTATCTAGAGGAGATATATCAACACAATGATAATCTAGTTGAGCTTATATCAGACTTTATAATTAAGGAAAATAATTATTTACAAAGTAAAGAAGTAGCTAAAAGTTACTCTAT
The DNA here is from genome assembly GCA_929200515.1 of Candidatus Gorgonimonas leptogorgiae. Classification (GTDB taxonomy): domain Bacteria; phylum Pseudomonadota; class Gammaproteobacteria; order Pseudomonadales; family Endozoicomonadaceae; genus CAKMZJ01. The sequence goes on from CAKNAD010000029.1 coordinate 1,361, forward strand.
TATTTGGTTAGAGTCTATCACTTGTGCAAATAAAGATTCTTTAGAGGCTAGCTTAAAATATTATTATCTTTTAGGAGTTTCAGCTAATAATACTAAGGAGTTGTTAGGTATATATTCTGATAAATACGCGCGACAAGAAGCCTGGAAAGATATTTTCTTAGATTTAAAAAATCGTGGAATGCAAAGTATAATTTCTGCTTATACTGATAATGATTCTAAAATACTAGAATATATCTCTCAGGTATTCCCTAACGTAGAATTACATCAAGAATCTTCTTTAGTGTAGTTAAACTATTGTTGCTTACACCTTTAAATTGAGGTTGTATATACAGGTGGCAGTTGGAAATACTAGTTTTCATCTGCCATCTGTATATTTATTCCATATCGTCGTCATCGTAAGCGTCACATTCCTCATGTATATCTATATATTTAGCAGAAAGATTATAAATACAAGAACTATCTTCATTAAATATATGACGTAAAAAGCCGTCTCCTTGTGAACTTATAAGGATTATTAATAATTTTCCAACTTTATTAATAGTATTAGATTTCGCATAAGCTTTAACTATTGATACTAAGGGCACGTTATAAGCCATAGCGGGATCATACTCTATAATATCATCAAAATCATCTAAAATAATGCTAAAATTATTGGTTTCTGTTGCGATATCTCCAGTATTTAATGCATCTATAAGAATAGTTTTTTTGCCTTCTCTACTATATGGAGCACAATCTTTTGCTGGCAAGTAATAACAAGATGAACCAAGGCATTCTACAGCTAAAGCTGCTAAGGTGGTTTTGCCAGCTTTTGATTTTCCGGTCATATGGATTAATAAAGTAGATAACTTATCGCTATTCTTAAATGTTGCTATATCTTGTTTTAAACGTTGTATAACAGTTTGATATTTATAATAATCGAAAGATTTATTTGTTGTATCCATAAAACTTTTTTGGCCAAACTGTGGTTGTATTTTACTAATTGCAAAATCAAAACAGGTATTGTTTATATCTAAAGATTCTAAATTATATATTTTATTAGGGTAAAAATAATTATCTTCAGGGGTAAGACCTTGAGCATCTCTTATAGCTGCAAGCTGTGCTTTTTGAACTATAGATGCTATTTCTGCTCCAGTATATCCAGAAGTTTTACTTGCTAAGTCTTGAAAATTAACGTTGGGGTTTAAAAATCCTGAAGCGGCTAAACAATTGGTTTGAATCTCAAAAATTTCTTTTCGTTGTTCAGTATTAGGTAAATTAAAAGCTATTTTAACATCCATACGACCAGGTCTAGTTACTGCGCTATCTATTAAGTCTAATCTATTAGTAGTTCCAAATACTATAATATTACATTGACTTTCATTTTTTTGATCAATCCCATCTAAGCAAGTTAAAAATTGATTAACAACTCTATCTGTGCCAGCAGAAGAATTACCAGCTGAGCCTCTTTTAGCTAACATTGCATCTATTTCATCGATTAACACTATAGAAATTTCGTCATCATCAGTATTATTTGCCTCTATAAAAATCTTGCGTACACTTTCTTCAGAATCACCTACATAACGACTGAATATTTCTGGTCCGCTTATTTTAATTACTTTAACTTTTAAGTTATTAGCTTCCATGATATTTTTAATTGCAGAAATAAATAAGGTTTTGCCTGTTCCAGGAGGGCCGTATAATATACCTCCACGGGAAATATTCATATTAATTTTTTCACGCATTGTTTTTTCTAACAACCGTGGTGCAATAAAAGTTTCTACAAATGTTTTAATAGAACTGGTTACACCGCCAATGCCAAATTGAGAACAGTCAAAGTCAAATTTTTCTATAATCTTATCAATTCTTATATCTTTAGGAGCATTGATTATTTTAATCTTTCTTTGCTTCTCTGTTATCACATCTGCACAGGCTACTTTACAAGTTTTAGATATAATAAAATAATCTTGATCTAAATCTTCTTTACTTGTTTTAATTACTATTGTTAACAATAAGTTTTTACCTTCTATATCACTACGAGGCATTTTTAAATAATACTTTCTATTGGTTTTTATAAGAATTTCCTGCTCTACAAAGCATTTATTAAATGCTTGAATAATATCATTAAAATCTATATCTATACTTCTAGCATTCTCATTGTTACTAGCAAGCAAAGAATTTTTTTGTTGCTCTAAGGTTAATTTATTTTGATTATCATAATATATAGGGCGATATCCACTATTATGTATTTCTAGACAAACCTCTGATATTGGATTAAAAAGCTTTCTATAATTAGTAACAGGTTCAATATTTATGTTGTGGTTATAGGCTATATATACAGATTTAGAGAATAAAGAATCGATATATAGCAAATCTCTATCAAGAGAGTCTTGGTGCAATACATTAAAATACTCTAGTTTACTACCATTTGCATATTTACTATCTTTGAAGTAACTGTAATATTTAATATCAGGATTTTTTAAATTAGATACAGCACCAGGAAAACCAAAATATAATGAGTGCATTTTAGTGATTTTTTTAGTTTCAGTAGCAAATATAGAATGAACAGTAAGTATCCATATTAAAATACCCCTTGTAATTATAGATAGAATCATATTTAACCTTATAATAATTATTTTTTTTATTTAAGAGCTTAAAAATATTAAGTATAGTAGAAGAAAAACTGTACATAAGCATCACAATAAGTATATAGATTTTTATTTTGATATACTAGTATTTAGAAAGAATAATATTAAAAGTTATAATAACTAATACATCTTTAAATATCGCAGATATAATATAAGTATTTTAGACTACAACAAAAAATCAATAAACAAAGTATTACAAAAGTATTGAGAAAGGAAATAAAATGACAAAAAAAAACGCTAAAACAAAGATTGAGCAGCAAATCGAACAAAATAATCAATTAATCGCTTCAGCAAAAACATTAATTGGTAAAATGAATAAGCTATTTAAGCACCATAATATCAATGGCCAAGAAAGTTTATTTTTTATAGAAAAACTGAATCCTAGTAAAGGCTATCTGCAACAATCTCTATTAAATATAGAGAAAAATTTATCTACAAATACAACAAATAAGAATAGTAAAAAAGATAGCCTATCTTATAAAGTATTTCGAAAAAAAACTATTTAATTAAGCTGTGTAATATACAGCTTTGTAAATGCTATTATCTAGTCTACATCTTTCCAGTATTCTCTTTTCAGTAAGTATGCAAAAACAAAAAATAATAGCAGGAATAGCAACACATATACGCCAATATATTCACGTTCTTTTTTAAAAGGTTCTGCTGAGTAATGCAAAAAGTTTACTATATCATACACAAATTGATCGTATTGTTCGGGCGTCATAGAACCTTTGCGACTGCTATCTACTTTTAACCCACAGAGTTTTTCACCAGTAAGTGGATCTCTCAATTCTGGATCATCATTAGGGCCACAGGTGTCTACTTGTACTCCTTGTAATCCAATAAGAACATGAGGCATGCCTACGTCAGGATATACCTTGTTATTAACTCCATAAGGACGCAATTCATCTTCATAAAAAGTTTTAAGGTAAGTGTAGACCCAATCAACACCTTTAGCTCTGGTTATTAAGTTTAAGTCAGGTGGTGTAGCACCAAACCATTGTTTAGCATCTTTTTCATCCATGCTATTGGTCATTAAATCACCAAATTTTATGCCAGGATTAAAAATCATATATTGCATCATGATATCTTCTGGAATGCCAAGATCGTTCGCTACACGTTCATAACGTTGAAATTTCATGCTATGACACCCAAAACAGCTATAGATAAAGTTACGAAGTCCACGTTGCAATGAATCTTTGTCTTCTATATTAACATTAGCTGCTTCTAATGGATAAGCTTCTTCTTGAGCAAGAACAAGTTTAGCGTTAAATGATAACAATATGATAAAAATAAGTGATAATTTTTTCATTAACTAGTAACCCTCTTAGGTACAGGGTATATTTTTTCTCTGCTACTATAAATAGGCATAAAAATAAAAAATGAAAAATATAAGAAAGTACAAACTTGAGACATAATAGTATAAGTATCAGTTGTTGGTTTAGTTCCGAGCCAAATTAATGTTACAAATACGATTGCAAACAAAATTATAGCTATGCGACTAATAAAACCTTTATAACGCCAAGACTTCACCGGGCTTCTATCTAGCCATGGCAATACAAATAAGATAGCTATTGCTCCAGCAAATGCAATTACTCCCCCAAGTTTAGAATCTATCGGACCAATATCGAAAGTTATAGCTCTAAGAATAGAATAAAATGCACCAAAATACCATGATGGCGCTATATGTTCTGGAGTTTTTAAGCTATTAGCCTGTTCAAAGTTTGCATGCTCAAGAAAATACCCACCCATTTCTGGAAAAAAGAAAATAATGCCACAAAACACAAACAAAAAGACGGTAACACCTACTATGTCTTTAACAGTATAATAAGGGTGAAAGGCTACTCCATCTATAGGAATTCCATTTTTATCTTTATTTTTTTTAATTTCGATTCCATCTGGGTTATTAGACCCAACCTCGTGTAATGCTAAAATGTGTAACACTACTAGACCTAATAGTACTATAGGTAAGGCAACCACATGCAGAGCAAAAAATCTATTTAAGGTGATTCCTGATATTAAATAATCGCCACGAATCCATTGTTGTAAATCAGGACCGATAACTGGTATGGAACCAAATAGAGAAATAATTACCTGAGCACCCCAATATGACATTTGCCCCCAAGGTAATAAATAACCCATAAATGCTTCAGCCATTAAAGCAAGATATATGGCCATACCAAATATCCAAATTAATTCTCGGGGTAATTTATATGAACCATAAAGAATAGCTTTAAACATATGCAAATAGATAACCACAAAAAACATTGATGCGCCGGTAGAATGCATGTATCTGATTAACCAACCAAATTCTACATCACGCATAATATATTCAACAGATGCAAAAGCTCCTTCAGAGCTAGGATTATAGCTCATTGTCAGCCATACTCCTGTTAGTAGCTGGTTAACTAATACTAGCAATGACAACGCACCAAAGTAATACCAAAAATTAAAATTCTTCGCTGCATAGTATTTGCTTAAATGCCTTTCCCATGCTTCTATTACTGGTAAACGGTCATTTACCCAATACAGAATACGTTTAAGCATTATCGCTTCCTCCGTCTTCTCCGATAACAACAATGAATTTATCAATGAACATATAAGGAGGAATTACTAAATTAGTTGGTGCTGGCACACCTTTGTAAACTCTTCCTGCTAAATCAAATTTAGAACCATGGCAAGGACAATGATAGCCTCCTTGCCAAGATTCATCAAAATACATTGGTTGTACTTCTGGATAGTATTTAGGAGCACATCCTAAGTGAGTACAAATTCCTATAACAATAAAAAATTCTTTATTTCGAGATCGGAATTCATTTTTTGCATATGCAGGTTGATCAGATTTTTTTGATAAAGGATCTCGTAACTTGCTATCGTCGTCTTCTAATCTTTTTAGCATTTCTGGTGTTCTACGAACAATATATATTGGCTTCCCACGCCATTCGTAAATAATTTGCTGGCCAGGCTCTAGTTTGCTTAGATTAACCTTAACAGAAGCTCCAGCAGCTTTAGCTTTAGCGCTTGGATTCCAGGATTTTACAAATGGAACTGCAACCCCTAAAATACCAGCTGCACCTATTATAGACGTAGCAGCTACTAAAAACCGGCGCCTATCTTTTGTTACTGCACTTTTATGTTGACGTCGATCTTCTTTTACGTCGTCTTTACTCATGCATTCGATCTCCTGTGTACTTATTGCGGTGTTTTATATAAAAAGTCAATAAATTTTATTATGCTGTTGTAAAAGATAAAGCACTTATTTACCTTAATACACACTTAAAATTTCAAGTTTCTACAAAGCATCTAAATCAGATTCCGCCGTGCGTATTCTAATAACTTTTTCTAACGGCGTGACGAGTATCTTGCCATCTCCTATTTTTCCAGTTTTAGATACCTTACAAATACAATCAATGACTTCTTCTAATAAATCTTCTGGAACAGCAATTTCTATTTTTATTTTTGGTAAAAAGTCAATTATATATTCTGCACCGCGATATAACTCAGCTTGTCCTTTTTGTCGTCCAAAGCCTTTTACTTCAGATACTGTCATACCTTGAATACCGATTTTGCTTAAAGATTCTTTTACATCATCTAATTTAAAAGGTTTAATAATTGCAGATATTAATTTCATCATATTACTATAAAATCCTTAACAATAACTTACTATTATAATACTATAAATGAATATATACAAAGGCAAATATAAGGTAGGATAAAACACGTTTTGTAGTTTGTGTAATAATTATATATTATACGTATTGTTTTTTTACAAATGGCATTTGGCATATTTTCATTTTAATTTTATGTTTACGTATATTTACATAGACAACTTCACCTAAGTTAGCTTTACATATATCAATATAACCCATGGCAATTGGAACTTGCAAGCAAGGAGATATACACCCGGAGGTAATAATTCCTATTTCTTTATTGTTATTATCAATTATTGTGTAACCTTTACGTATAGGTATTTTTTTTTCAGCAATGAACCCAACTCTAACTCTTGTTAGTATCGCATCTGGTGATAGAATAATTTCAGATCCATTAAAACCACCTGGTCTATCACCATTTAAACGTCTGTTTTTGCTTATAATCCACTTTAGCTTACTAGACGCTAGAGTTGTAGTTTCATCGATATCATTACCATATAGACACAAACCAGCTTCTAAGCGTAATGTATCTCTAGCAGCTAATCCACACCACTCTACTAGGTTATGAGCTTTAATTTCTGCTACAACTTTAGTTGCTATTTCATTAGGAATAGAAATTTCAAAACCATCTTCTCCTGTGTAACCACACCTAGCTATAAAGCAATCTTTGCCATATAATGAAATAGTTTTGCAGTCCATAAACTTCATAGTAGTTATTTGCGGAATAATTTCTGCTAATATTAATTTAGTACTAGGTCCTTGCAATGCAATTAATGATCTATCTTCTAATATAGTTAAGTTATTATTAATAGATAAATTTTTATTGATAAAGTTAATATCTTTATTTTTACAACCAGCATTGACTACAAGATAAAAAAAATCTTGATAGCGACTTATTATTAAATCATCTAAAATTTGACCTTGTTCACCTAACAACACAGAATATGCTTGTCTGCCAACAGGTAAATTCATTAAATCGGTAGGAATTAATTTTTCTAGTTCGTTTATTGATTGCTCGTTATAAGCTATTATAAGCTGCCCCATGTGTGATACATCAAATAAGCCTGCTTTTTCCCTTGTATGTAGATGTTCTTTGGCGGCTCCTAAGGGATAGCATAAGGGCATTTTATAACCATAAAAATCAACAAATTTAGCATTTTTTTGTTCATGTATTGCATATAAAGCAGTATGACTAATGGTAGTTTTTTCAGTTGTTGTGTTCAAGGTAAACCTCAGTATTTAAATTTTATTTATTGGCTTTGATCTGCTAATATAATGGTTATACAAATTATACAAAACAGTTAGGAATTTAAATGCAAAACCCGCTACCGCTATTAGGTGTTAATATAGATCATGTTGCCACATTAAGACAAGCACGACAAATAAACTATCCTGACCCTATTCACGCTGCATTACAGGCTGAATTAGCCGGAGCAGATTTTATTACTTTACACTTAAGAGAAGATAGGCGTCATATACAAGATCATGATGTAATCCAATTAAAACAGTTAATGCAAACAAAAATGAACCTAGAGCTGTCAACACAACAGATTATGATTGATTTTGCAAAAAAAATCCAACCATATAATGTTTGTCTAGTTCCAGAGAATAGACAAGAGATAACCACAGAAGGTGGTTTAGATGTAATTAGCGGAATAACACAAATAACTAATATGTGTTCTCAGCTATTAAATTATGGAATAAATGTCTCATTGTTTATTGATCCAGATACTAAACAAATTGATGCGGCCTGTGAAACTGGAGCTAAAGCTATAGAACTACATTCTGGGGAATGGGCTAATAATAATACACAAGATGAATTAACTATATTAAAAGATGCTACTACATATGCTATTTCTAAAGGTTTAACTGTTAATGTTGGACATGGATTAAATTACCATAATGTAAAACCTGTAGTAGCCATCGATGGTATTACCGAGTTAAATATTGGGCATGCTATTATTTCACGTGCTATATTTACAGGGATACAAGGTGCTGTGTCTGATATGATACAATTAATACAAACATCAAGAAGTACTAAATAAGTTATGATAGTAGGAATAGGAACTGACATAGTAGATATTACGCGTATTGAAAAAATATCTAGTAAATACAAAAAAAAATTTGCTAAAAGGATATTATCTGCGACAGAATATAGTATATGGAAAACTGAAAAATACCCATATAGATATTTAGCGAAAAGATTTGCTGCTAAAGAGGCAACATTCAAAGCTTTAGGTGTTGGTCTTGGGAAAGTAAAATTTCAAGACATAGAGATTACAAGGCGAAAGTCAGGAGCTCCCGTACTAAAATTGTGCAATCAGGCATTGATTTTACAAAATAATTTAGGTGTTGATAAACTACATATAAGTATATCAGATGAAGCCACCTATGCAGTTGCTACTGTAATATTTGAGTCATCTGTTTAGATTTATACAT
>CAKNAD010000029.1:10170-17271 GCA_929200515.1 Candidatus Gorgonimonas leptogorgiae
TATATTAATTATAAAGGAAACGATAACAATGCGTTTTTTGATAACAGGAGGAACGGGACTTATAGGTTCAAAACTAGTTCAAAAACTCCTAGAAAAAAATCATAAAATAACAGTCCTTAGTAGAAAACCGTCAACATCTGTCCGTATACTTCTTTCTACAAGTGTGTTACCTATAAACAGTTTAACCTCCATATCTAGCAATACCTATTTTGATGTCATTATTAATCTGTCTGGAGAGCCTATAATGGAAAAAAGATGGACTAATGCATACAAAAAGGCACTTCTTGATAGCAGAATTGGGGTTACTCAAGAGCTAGTAAACTTAGTAAAAAAAATGCAAGTTAAACCAAAATGTTTTATTAGTGCCTCAGCTATTGGTTTTTATGGCACTAGTAACAGTATATCGAGTATACATGAAACAGATAGATGTGGAGATGGTTTTATCTCCTCTTTATGTGCAAGATGGGAACAAAAAGCTCAAAGCATGAGGGATCTAGGGGTTCCTACTAGTATCATACGTATACCACCAGTGTTATCTGCTAGCGGTGGAATAATACAAAAATTACTACCTTGGTACAGTTTAAACCTTGGGTGTGTTCTAGGAACTGGAAAACAGTTGTTTCCTTGGGTGTATATAGATGACTTAGTAGATGCTATACAATTTATTTATAATTCTAAAAATAACGATGAAGTCTATAATGTAGTAGCACCAGAAATTACAGATAATAAAACATTTTCAAAGTTATTCGCGAAAAGATTAAAAAGAAGAGTTTTCTTAAGAATGCCCGCTTTATTATTAAAATTATTGTTGGGAGATGCTACTGAGATTTTAACAAATGGACAAAAAATATCCAGCGATAAGTTAATATCAGCTGGATTTAATTTTAAATATAATACTCTAAATGAAGCATTACAAGATATGTTTAAAAAATAAAAATATTATTTTTATTTATTCATTTGAGCCTTAATTAGATCGCCAATGGTTTTTGGAACAGAGCTATCTTTAGTAGGCTTAGCTTTTTTAGAACGTAGTTCAGAAAGAGCTTCTTTTTCTTCAGCTTGTTGTTTAGCTTTAATAGACAAATGAATGTTACGGTTTTTACGATCAATGCTAGTAATTTTAGCTTCTACTTCATCGCCAGCTTTAATTGAATTGTTAGGATCTTCAATATTACCAGAATTTATTTCTGAAGCTTTCAAGGTTGCATGAACATCTGTGTCTAATTCAACAACTACTGCTTTAGTGCTAACGGAAATTGCCTTTCCAGAAACTATATCACCTTTAGGGTGCGCAGCAGCATAAGCCATAAAAGGATCTTCAGTTAGCTGTTTAATACCTAATGAAATACGCTCACGTTCTGCATCTATGGATAAAATTACAGTTTCTACTTCTTGACCTTTTTCAAACTTGCGAGTAGTAGATGCATCTTGGTTTTCGCTCCACGATATATCAGATAAATGAACTAAGCCATCTATACCGCCTGGAAGACCAATAAACACACCAAAATCTGTAACAGATTTGATCTTACCAGCAACTTTATTTCCTTTGCTGTTTAATGTATTAAACTCTTCCCATGGGTTGTTTTTGCATTGCTTGATACCAAGAGAAATTCGGCGTCTTTCGCCATCTATATCTAATACTTGAACTTCTACTTCATCGCCTAAAGATACTACTTTTGAAGGGTGAATGTTTCTATTAGTCCAGTCCATTTCAGATACATGAACTAAGCCTTCAATACCTTCTTCTAGCTCTACAAAGCAACCGTAGTCAGTAAGATTTGTTACCTTACCTTTAGTTGTAGCTCCTTCAGGAAGTCTCTTAGTAACGGCAACCCATGGATCTTCAGCTAGTTGTTTTAATCCTAAGGATACACGATTACGTTCACGGTCAAACTTAAGTATTTTAACTTTTACTTCATCGCCAACAGTTACGATTTCGCTTGGATGCTTAATACGCTTCCATGACATATCAGTGATATGTAGTAAGCCATCAACACCACCTAAATCAACAAAGGCACCGTAGTCAGTTAAGTTTTTAACTATTCCTACAACTTCCATGCCTTCGGCTAGAGTACTTAATAGCTGCTCTCTTTCGGCACTGTTTTCATCTTCGAGGACGATGCGTCGAGATACCACAACATTATTACGTTTTTGATCAAGCTTAATTATTTTAAACTCAAGTTCTTGGCCTTCTAGGTTTACAGTATCTCTTATTGGACGTACATCTACTAATGAGCCAGGCAAGAAAGCACGAACTGCCCCTATTTCAACAGTGAAGCCACCTTTTACTTTTCCGCTAATAGTACCTTTAATGATAGCACTAGAGTTGAAAGAATCTTCTAATTCTTTCCAAATTTCCATTCTCTTAGCTTTTTCGCGAGAAAGCTTAGTTTCTCCGAAGCCATCTTCTACTGCATCAAGTGCAACTTGCACTTTGTCACCAATTTGTATTGATAACTCACCGCTTTCATCAAGGAATTGTGACTTCGGTATAATGCCTTCTGATTTTAAGCCTACGTGTACTGTAACCCAGTCGTTATCTATATCAATAACGGTACCTTCAATAATGGTACCTGGTTTCATTTCTACTTCTTTTAGGCTCTGTTCAAATAGTTCAGCAAAGCTTTCGCTCATGTTTATTCCTGTAACATCTTTAATCAAATTTTAGTAATACTAATAATGATTAATCGATTTATAATTTCTGTGCTCTAGCTAACACAGGGTAGTTTGTAATTTACTTTGTTTCTTTGCTAGCAATAGGCGAAACGAAGTGTACGAGATCAGTTGTTATAACAAACCTTTAATGCTAAGGTGTTTGAAGACAACTGATAAAACTTGTTCGATACTTAAATTGGTAGTATCTATACTAATTGCATCTTTAGCTTGTTTAAGAGGGGATGAGGTTCTTTGAGAGTCTTTTTCATCACGTTTCTTAATTTGCAATAAGAGCTTATCCATACTAGCATTAATATTAGTTTCATGCAACTGCTTTTGCCTTCTTTTTGCTCTTTCTTCGATACTAGCAGTAATAAAAAACTTAATTATAGCGTCAGGGAAAATAGATGTCCCCATATCTCGGCCATCTGCAACTAAACCTGGAGCTACAGCAAAATTCCGTTGACACTGTATTAATGCTAATCTTATTTGCTCTATTGTAGCGATTTTTGCTGTTTGCAATCCTATTTCTTCTGAGCGCAATAACTTATTAATAGGTTTTCCTTGATAAACTACCGTGAAACTTGATGTTGCTTCATCTAGATTAAACTCTAATTCTAAATTAGTAGCTAGTTGTGCTAATTTATTGTGATCTTGCAATGGTATGTTTTTATCTATAGCCTGAAACACTAAGGCTCGATAAATTAAACCGCTATCTAATAAATTCCAATTTAAACGTTTAGCTACAAAGTATGCTATCGTTCCTTTCCCGGCGCCACTAGGGCCATCTATTGTAATTACTGGATGCATAGGTATATTCTTTATTTTGAACCAAGGTTTTGTTTTAACAGCCCATATATATACTGATCTAGAAATTCGCCATCTTTATACATATGTTTACGCAATACTGCTTCGCGTTTGAATCCTACATGTTCTAAAATTTTACAAGAAGCTATATTGCGGTCTTGCACATCTGCGAACATTCTAACAATTTGAAAAGTAGCAAAAGCATGGCGACATAATTCATATAAAGCAACTTTCATAACACCTTTGCCCCAATGATCTTCAGAAAGCCAGTAGCCTATTTCTGCGTTAAATCTATAAACACCAATGCCAACAACAAAACCAATATCTCCAATGCATTTATTGTTATGAGCTATACAAAAACGTTTGCCTTGTTCATACTTTTTAGCGTTATATATCCAATTTCTAGCATAGTCTATAGTATATGGAGAAGGAAAGTTGTGTCGCAAATTTGCTGCTATTTTTGTATTGTTTCCATGTTTTGCCAAATCAAGGGCATCACCATATAAAAAATCTCTTAGTGTATAATTTCCTTTTAATTGTATTTCCATAAGGCAACCTCCAAGTTGAAAGCATATAAAGTTATTAAAGCGACCTCAAATCTAACTAATGTTTTTAAGTTTTGTGTCTTTATCTGTAAGCTACATAAATAGATTTGTCAGCCAATTATTTGTATTAGTTTAACTTTAACTAAAAATATCACATACTATAAATATAATAGACTCAAAAAAAATAAAAAAAGTTTAAATAAGTTGTAAAATTTATATTAAAGCTAAAAGTTATTGCGATGCTGTAAGATAAAACAACGTTTTAATAGATAGTAACAACCAACAAGAAAATACTAGAACTATACTGTTGAATGCAGGAATTGTATATACAGGTGGCAGATGAAAATGCTAAGTTTCAGGGTTAAAGAAAAAGGTTTAATTCAAAGAAAAATACCGCAGGAATGCAAAAGTGTATTTTTAGGTGTTTTAACGATGAATTAGACCTTTTTAATAGCCCCATAGGGCAAGATACTAAGTTTTTATCCTGCGTTAGTATTTCTTTATTTAGCAATAATTAAACCTGCAAAATACTGACTTGGCTAAAACTTATAATCATTTGCTGAAACCCAGCATTTTCAACTGCCATGTGTATCCTAAAGTGCATGCAAAGATAATTTATTAAGATATATGATAAAACTCGTTTTCTAATGCATTTAAAAGATGACTTACTTTTATTAAAGACTCTTGATATTCGCTATCGCAGTTTGAGTCTGCAACTATAGCACCGCCAGCCCAGCAAGACAAACTATTATTTCTTGCCATTAAAGTACGAATGCAAATATTGGTATCCATATTACCGCAACAGCTTATATAGCCTATGCTACCACAAAAAATATTTCTGCTGTGATCTTCGATATCATTAATGATTTCCATCGATTTTATTTTAGGAGCTCCAGTAATTGAACCTCCAGGAAAACAAGAAGTTAATGCCTCGATAGCATTATAATTCGATAATAACTCTCCTGTAATTTTACTTACTAAATGATGAACATTGGTATAACTTTTTATAGTAAATAATTCGGGAACATTTATGCTGCCAATTTTGCAAATTTTGCCCAAGTCATTACGCATTAAATCAACAATCATTAAGTTTTCTGCTCTATCTTTGCTACTTTGTTGCAATTGCAACTTATATTGTTGATCTATATCAGGATTTGAAGAGCGTTTTTTTGTTCCTTTAATAGGAGATGTAGTGATTATATGCTCTTTGATGTTGATAAATTGCTCTGGGGAGTTACATAGTATTTGTTCATCTGCGTAATTTAAATAGCCAGAATAACTATTAAAGCATATATTGCGTAAATGCTTGTAGGCGGTCCAGCAGTCGCCTTGATATGTGGCAAAGAATTTTTGAGTTAAGTTAATTTGATAACAATCGCCTTGTTTAATATGTTGTTTTACTTGGTGGAATTTATGCTGATAATCAGCAAAGGTTATTGTAGTATTGAAGCATTGATTTAGCTTAAATGGTGTTTTTTGGGGTTGCTGTAATTTTTTAGATAGCAAAGATATAACTTGTTGTTTCAATTTAGTATTTATTTGCGGGTGTAAAATTAGCTTAGTAGTACCATTTTGATAATCCACAATTATAGCCCAATGATATAGACCTTGTCGCACTAAATAGCTATTGGGTTCTAATTGCAAATTTTGCAGTTTATTTTCTAACAAGCAAGCAAATTCATATGCCCAATATCCTATAAACCCACCTACAAAAGGAATCTCTGGCAAGGAGGTTATTTTTTGCATCTGATTAAGTATTTTTTGCATTACCGCTATTGTAGAGGTGGCTTCTGTAGAGTAACTAACAGATTTAATATGATCTGTAACTTGTAGAGATTTATCACTAGTAACCTCTAATGTTATTGTAGGAAAAGCTACGATTATATCATAGGTTCTATTTGAAATCTTACTACTATTATGACGGCTATCAAGAAAACATGCGCCAGGTAAATGAGCAAAAACTTGAAAATAATCAGCACTGCTGATGTGATGATCTAATTTTATAATAGTTGGTTTATCCATTTAGTCTCGATTAATTGTTAGTATAATATTAGATATTGCTCCTAAATATTGTCTTTTCTAGCTATTAAATTGTGCTACTACTTTTTAATATACACAGGAGGTAGATGAAGATGCTAAAATTTAGAACAAAATAAAAAACTTTAATTGTAGTTGTATTAAAAATTTAATCAATGTTATTTAACTGCAATCAAGCCTATTTTAATCGTGCTTTTACTTAATATCCAGCATATGGCTTTAAGTAGAAAGTGTATATATAATGTAATAAAAAAAAAATTTATATAACTTTTTTTTTAAATTTAAATAAAACAATTAAAATATTCTAATATCTAGATTATGCAGACTATTTTTTAGTGATGGAATACCGTATTTTTATATGTTAGATATACGAATGCTATGGAGATAAATTATGGATACGAATGCAAATCACAAACCTGAGCTAGAATTCACTAAACAACAGCTTAAAGAGGCAGAAAGTGTATCTATAAAGTTACTAAAGGGAACACCTCTTTTTAAAATACAAAAAATACCTCAAGAGTCTATGGATACTATTGGTAATTTGGCCTTTCAGTCATATAGCTCTGGTGATTATGATAAAGCATTACAGCTATATAGATTATTGAGTTTGTACGATCATACTAATAGTAAAAATTTTTTGGGTGTGGGAATTTGCATGCAAAAAGCGGAAAATTATGAAGATGCGGTAAATTCATATCTGATAGCTACTAAATTAAATAGAGATAGTTATAGTGCATTTTTTAATATATCGCAGTGCTTGTTAGCTTTAGGAAAAAATGAATTAGCAACTGGAGCTTTAGAAGAAGTTATAAGAATAGGAAAAGGCAAACCTGATGTGAAGAAATCTAAAACTTATAAGAAAGCAGAGCAGTTACTCAAAGGTTTAAAAATGTAACTGTATACAAACCTTAAAAAAAATATACAGGTGGCAGATGAAAATGCTAGGTTTCAGGGCTAAGTAAAATTGGTTTAATTCAAGGTAAAATATTGCAGGAAAGCAAGTGCATTTCAAAGTATTTTAACGATTAAGTAGATCTTTTTAATAGCCCCAAAGGAC
>CAKNAD010000030.1 GCA_929200515.1 Candidatus Gorgonimonas leptogorgiae
AAATAGAATGATTAACCAGATAAATTGTCTAAATTAATAATAGATAAGCAATTTCAGCATAGTTTTTTGCTTATACAAATAGTTTGAAAATTCTATTGCTTAAAATTTGTAGTAAGTTAGTTATGTATTTTTAAATTATTTAACCATTATTTATAGCATTCAATTGTAAGTATTAAGATTATTTGAGTTTTAAAGGGGCTTGCTTGCCGAGTATGAAATTTCACACTTAGTATTTTTAAAAAAAATATGATACAATTACCATACCTTTTACTTGAAGATACTCCTTTGCATCACTTAGTAAAAAGATTTAATTCAAAGTAAAGTACCATAGGAATACAGGTTGTATTTTAAGGTGCGTTAATGATGAAATACTTCCATAGGGAAGTTTTTTAGTTTTTAAAATGCGTTACTACTTTTTAACTTAGTATGAATACAAATAGCAAAAGCAGGAGTCTTGTTTAATAAGGCAAAAGTTACTTGCTGAAAAGACGTGTCTTCAAGTAAAAGGTGTATATACACGTAACAGTTGGAAAACTAGTATAGGTAAATGATTACAAGTTTTTAGCTAAGGCGGTATGTCGCTGGTTTGGTATTGACTAAATTAAGAAATACTAACGCAGGATAAAAGCTTAGAAACCTTGCCCTATAGGGGCTATGAAACAGTTCTACTTCATCGTTAAAACACCTTGAAATGCATTTGTATTTCTGTAGCGTTTTGCCTTGAATTAGATCTTTTTCTTTAGCTCTGAAATCTAGCATCTTTATCTGCCGCGTGTATATACCTTCAAGTAGAAGGTGTATATAAGTTAGTTTGGTATATTGACAAGCAAGATACTAAAACATACATATTAGGTGTCGTTCATGACAGAAGAGACAAAAACAACTGAAAATGACTATAAGTCATACAAAAAAGAACTTTCTTTTTTAGATTTACAGTGGGTGCTTATGCTGTTCGGAACAGCAGTAGGAGCAGGTATAATATTTTTACCTATAAAAGCTGGAATGTTTGGAATTTTACCTTTATTAATTATAACAATAATTGTATTTCCGCTGGCATACAGGCCACACTTAGGGATAAATAGATTTTGCCTATCTGCTACTGATACTAATAGCGATATTACACAAACAGCTACAGAAAAGTTTGGTAAAATTAATGGTAATATTATAACTTTAGCTTATTTAGCAAGTATATATCCAACATTATTATTATATGGTATAGCCCTTACCAATACTCTAGACTCTTTAATTGTCAACCACTTGCAATTCTCTAAACCAGATCGGTTAATACTTAGTTTTTTAGTTGCTTTTATTACCGTTGGTGTTATGGTAACAAGTGAAAAAACTGTTTTAAGAGTTGCTAATTTAGTTGTTTACCCACTAATATTAACATTGTTTGGTACTTCTGTATATTTAATTCCAAATTGGTCTTTAGAATCTTGCAATTTATCTGAAATAAACTTTAGTTTTAAATATATTGCTAGTGTTATTGTAATAATTCCCGCAATAGTATTTTCATTTAACCATATGCCAGCAATTTCTTCATTTGCTACTGCTTACAGATTAAAACTTGGAGATAGTGCCGAATTACATACGAGAAGGTTATTAAAACAAGCTACATTATTAATGACTTTATTTACTATGTTTTTCGTATTTAGTTGTGCGTTGAGTCTTTCTCCATTAGATATTAAAACAGCATTAGCTACAAATGTTGATGTTTTAACTATATTTTCAGAAAAGTTTAGTGGCGGACTATTTTCATGGATTGCAAAAATCATATCTATAGCTGCTATATGTTCATCTTTTTTTGGGCATTATATGGGAGCAGAGGAAGGTGTTAAATCTATACTGTATAAATTAAACTTTGGTAATTCTGATAATACTAATAAAGCAATACTTAAAATCGCTCCTGTTATATTATTTTTAAGTGTTTGGTGGGCTTCATATTATAATTTCCCAGTTATTTCTATGATAGAAGTAATAGTTGCTCCGATTTTAGCAACTATTTTATATATTTTTCCAGTTGTAGCAATATACCGATTAAAAGAGATGCACAAATTCAAATCTAAATGGGATATTTTTACTATAACTATAGGTGTGTTAACAATTATCGGGTTTGTTTTAGGTTACGTTTTAGATACATAAATCAACAGTGAAAAATTACTTTTAAAAATTTATAACCACTATTTTAATTAATTATGCAACAGATAAATGCAAATTCTACAGATGTTATTTTTGCTAGTAGTAATCTAGGTAAAATAAATGAGATTAATAAACTATTTCCAGATAATATTAATATTATACCTCAAAATGCATGTGGCATAGGGACAAAGATAACTTTAGCTAGCGAGGATGCTCCTACTTTTGTAGAAAATGCTCTAATTAAAGCACGTTTAGCTAGTAAAATATCTGGTTGTCCATCTATAGCTGATGACTCTGGCTTAGCAGTAGAGTATTTGCATGGTGCTCCTGGAGTGCATACTGCAAGATTTGCAGGAGAGCATGCCACTGATAAAGATAATATAAATAAATTATTATTAGAATTAGAAGGCGTTCCATTTAAGAATCGTCAAGCTAAATTTCACTGTGTGTTAGTATTTATTAACAATTATCAAGATCCCGCACCATTAATAGCTCATGCATGTTGGAGTGGTTACATACTTGATAAACCTCAGGGTTCTGGTGGCTTTGGGTATGATCCTGTTTTTTATCTTCAGGATAAAAATTGCACTTCTGCTGAGCTAGCTATTACTGAAAAAAATATTCTTAGTCATCGTGGGCAAGCATGTAGAAAATTAGTAGAAATGATAAAACATCAAGGTTTATTTTAGGATGCTGTTACCAGATTTAAGTTTATATGTACATATTCCTTGGTGTATCAAAAAATGTCCTTATTGTGATTTTAATTCGCATGCAATTACTAAAAATGACATACCTGAAGATGAATATATCAATGCATTAGTTAATGATCTAATACATGATTTACCTTTAGTGCAAGGTAGAAAAATCACAAGTATCTTTATAGGCGGTGGAACTCCTAGCTTATTATCACCAAAAGCATACAAAAAGCTATTAATTACTATTAGTAAATATGTAGATATCTCTGATAATGCAGAAATTACTATGGAGGCTAATCCTGCTACTTGTGAACATTATGATTTAATAGAGTATATAAATGTTGGTATTAATAGGATTTCTTTAGGGGTACAAAGTTTTAATGATAATCAATTAAAAAACTTAGGTCGAATCCATAATGCTACAGATGCTATAAATGTAGCAACCACATTAAAAAATCAAGGATTCTCTAATTTTAATATTGATATAATGTATGGTTTACAGCAACAAAGTTGCAAACAGGCCTTAGCCGATTTGCAACAAGCTATAGATCTTAAACCAGCTCATATTTCTTGGTATGAATTAACTATAGAGCCTAATACTATATTTTATTCTAAGCCTCCCGTTCTTCCCGATGACAGTAAAGTTATCGAGATACAAGCACAAGGAGCATCCCTCCTAAAAAAAAATGGATTTAATAGATATGAGATATCAGCTTATAGTAGTATAGAAAGACAATCTAGGCATAATCTAAACTATTGGATGTTTGGTGATTATATAGGAATTGGGGCTGGAGCACATAGCAAGATAACTCATAAGTTACAAAATAAAATAGTAAGATACTGGAAGACCAGAATGCCTAATAATTATTTGCAAACATTTTCGATAAACTCAATTATACCTACTAATACTGGTAGCAGAATATTACATCAAGAAGATATAATTATTGAGTTCTTTATGAACTCTCTTAGGCTAACAAAAGGCATTGATCAGAATATTATTTATCAAAGAGCTGAGTTAAACTATAAGCAATTAATTAATATATGCTCTACAGCTATTGAAAAAAAATTGCTAAATCCTATTGCCACAAAAAATACTAAAGTCTGTGCAACGGAAAAAGGGTTATTATTTCTAAATGATTTAATTGAAACTTTTAGTTAATTTATAACTATAAATTATGTATTTGTTTCTAAAAAATCTTCTAATTCTGCTTTTGAAAAGGCTCCTACTTTTGTCGCAATATTATTGCCATCTTTAAATAATAGAATAGTTGGTATTCCTCTTATTCCATATTTAGGAGCAGTTTCTTCATTTTGATCTATATTAAGTTTGCATATTTTTAGAGGTTTTTCTGTGTATACTGTAGCAATATCTTCTAATATAGGACTGATCATTTTACAAGGGCCACACCATTCAGCCCAAAAATCTACTAGAACATAATCTTTACTGTTTAATACTTCTTCTTCAAAGTTATCATCTGTTATATCAATAATATTATTCATAATATATCCTACGTATAAAATGTTTATATGCATCTTTTAGTTGAAGATGCTTAGGTTAGTATTACTAAATTATGGTATAATAAAATAATATGCCATAATTTGGTTACAAAATACATAAACATCTATTCTAACATAAATATAAAATATTTTAAATTAAGCTTAATCCTGCAACAAGAAAAAGGTAGCTAATTAGCTATGATCATCAGTATTTATCAAACGAGTATAAATTTGTAGATATTAGCTACTTTTAGGTACGCAGTATCGTAACTTATACTCTCCAATTGTAAAATAGGATAGACTTCATAGTAATATATACGTGGCAGATGGAAATACGAGTTTTCCAGCAAGTGATTATAAGTTTTTAGCCAAGGGGGTGTTTCGTAGGTTTAGTGTCGACTAAATCAAGAAATACTAACGCAGGATAAAATCTTATAAGCCTTGCCCTTTGGGGGCTATTAAAAAAATCTACTTCATCGTTAAAACACTTTGAAATGCACTTGCATTCGGGCAGTATTTTGCCTTGAATTAAACCATTTTACTTAGCTCTGAAACCTAGCATTTTCATCTGCCACTTGTATATAGTACTTTTAACTTATTTAATAAGCAAAAAAGTATTTATTACAAAGGTATATTAGAGGGTGTGGCAACTAGGTATATGAACATTTCACAAAAAATTAATAACTACACTTATTTTTTTTGTTCTAAGTATTCTAATAAAAATTCTTTAGCTTCTGTTATTTTAATAAATTTTTCAGAGGTTTCTGGGTTTCTATCTGGGTGATATTTTTTAGATAATTTATGATAAGCAGTATTTACATGTTTTTCAGTTAAATTATCGACGTCATGATTCGTTAATTCTAGATTTTCTAATGCTGTGTTTATTTTACCCATATCATAATTTAAAGCGATATTTTCAATATTAAAAATATCTTCAAATAGGTTACCAAATATTTTTGGTATGCTATTATCAGTACCGTCGCTAAAAGTAAAGGTTACTCCTTCTTTATTATCTTGATTTCCAAATAAATTTAAATTATTAAAGTTAAACAATAATTTCATAAAGTCATTGTTTTGTGCATTAAAATCCTCATTTATTTTTTTTGTATCACGGTCATGAATATTAAAATCAGTGTTTATATCTGCATTGGAAAATATAAATATTTGGGGCTGAGAATCATTAATATTTACTTTATAATTGAATGCTGAATACGTACTATTAGCTTCATTAGTAGATTTATTTTTATTGTTAACGGGATTATCTGTTGGAGTATTTTTTGGTGGTGGATTATTAGGAATCATAAAAACCTTTTATTACTCTATTATGTAATTGTAATACTTTTTAGTATTACGTTAGTATATTTATTTAGGCATGCAAGCTATTAAATCATTTTGATTTAAAAATTCGGAAACACCGCAACTATTAACTTTTATATTGTATTTATGTGTTATTAGTTGTATATTATTTCTAATTCGCCTAGATTCTTGAATATAACTTTTAGCCCAATTAATTAAATTAAATTTACTAGTTTCTATTGGTGTAATCTTTCTTGCTATTACTTTCTCTTGTGTAGTATTAATAAGTAAAGATTTTAGTAACAAAGTATCTATATCTTGTAATTCTTCATAAGATAATATACCTTGCAAATTATTAATTAATGCATCATGAGCAAGTTGACTGTTATCTTCCATACAAATAAAAACATTAATATGTATAAGTGCTTCTTGGCAATTTTTTAACTTTATATTGCAAAAGTCTAAATCTTTACAACATTGATATTTGTTTTGTTCGATAATATCAATTCTTCTTTTTTTAGTCTGATCGATTATATCATTAATATAAGTAACTAATAACAAACTAGCTTGTTTAAATTTGTTTATAAAGTCGTCTTGATTAGCAATTACTAAATTAGATGTGTTTTGTTTATTAGTAGCGGTAGCTAAATGATTAGTTGTATCAATAATTAATTGTTGTTTAGCAGCGTATTCTAAACAGTTATTAGCTGCATGTTCTAGTTTATTTTTAATAGAATAATCATTGCTAATTTTTTTTGTTATAATTTCTTTGATATGTTCTATATTGCGTAATGCCATTTTATTTTTTAGGCTATAGTTATTTTTAGCTAGCAATAGTATTGTCACGCTAGATCCTAAGAGAGCAGCGCTAGGTATTAAATATTTTTTAATAGGTTTATCTGTCATAGCATATACACTAATTCCAGATAAAAGCCCTACAGCCCCTATTAGAATACCGCAACGATTTAATCTGTATTTTGTACCATGGAAAAAATCATAAATTACTAAAGGTTTATTTATTGTATCTATAAAAATTTGTTTGTTTGTATTATTCATAAAATATAGGAAAAAGCTATTATGTATTTATATAAGATCTTATGATACCTTTTATTAAGAAATCATACAAGTAAAAAATATAATTATTTAAATTAAATATGTTAGCTTGTATTCTGGTCTGAGTTAAAAGTTTACTCTTGAGGGTTATCGTTTATAAATATTTGGATGCCTTGATTTATAGCATTTATAGTTTTAGTTTTAATATCATTAACACTGTTTTCTAAGTTTTTATCTGTTATTAATTCTTTATTAGGTAGTAAAACATCATACAATAAGTCATAAAATTTTTCAATCTTATGTACATCATTGCATTGATTTATAAAGCTTACTTTTGCTCTATCTAGGAAATCTATAACTGTTTGATCTTCGTTTTCAGTGTTTATATTAGAAAATAAAAAATCTAGTAAATTTATAGTTAAGTTTGTTATTTGTTTTAAATTTTCATCAATTAATTCATCATTTAGTTGTTCTGTATTTTGACTTTGAGAAACGACTTCTTCAATGCTGTTATGTAATTTTAGATACTGATTGGAAGTTTCTGGACTTTCAGCTGTTTTTTTTATATGCATAGCTAAAATAGTATAATTAATATTTTCTTCTATATTTAAGTTTTCATTATCAAAAAGTTCTTTAAATATTGCTACTATTTTTCCTTGTATATACTTTTGTTCTATAAGATTAATGTCTTCTTCTGGGGTTTTGTACAAGTGTATTTGCGATAAATGAAAACCGACAGCTATTAATATTACTAAACAAGATAGAGAGCAGATACCAATCAAAACTAGTGAAAAATGAGGTAAAAAAAATGTAGATGCGATTAATGCGAATACGCTTACTGTAAAAATAGTAGTAACTATGCCAATAACCTTAGATAAATAGTTAGATAGCGAATTAAAATTATCAGTTATGTCATTTCCAGCCTCTTTTAAATCATTAGCATTAGCGGTATATTGATGTAACCAGCTAAAAAATGAAGATTGATTTTTGACATCATCTATATCACGTACTTGAATTGTTATATTTTGTTGTTTAGGAGAAAAAAGGTTATTTTCTTGAAAGCCAGCAATATAACTTTCGCTTTTTTTTGAATCTTTTTTTTCCGTATCGTTAGGTTTTGTATCCTGACTATGATCATTGCTTATAATCGATTGATTAGGTTTTCTATCAGGTATATCTTTATCAAACATAAAAATCAACCTTAGTTATTAAAACAAGTTAAAAAGATTTACTTCATCCTTGAAATGCTTTTAAGTGTAGCCTGAATTCCATCTTTTATTCCTGCTTGTACTATAGGATTGATATTATCTCTACGATAATCTAATTTTATTGTTTTGCCTAAGTTATGTAAAAACAAATAATTAAACTCGAAATGCTCTTTAGATTCAAATCCTTTTTCTACTAAAGATGTAAAATATTTCTTCTTAGCTTTTAAGAAAGAGGCATAAAATTTTTCATCTTGTATTTCTGTTTCTATTTCTGAAAATAAAGATGAGAATATAATTTGAATTTGGTTTTTTATCTTTCGTTGTTCCCTACCTTTTGTTAGTTCATCGAGCAACTCTGCGTTATCATAATTACTAACAGTCTTTATATTATTGTTTAATTTATTAAGTTTTTGAAATGCTGTTCCATCATTTATTATTTGTTTTATCTTTTTTTTTAGTGCCTCATGCTCCATAGTGTAATCTTTGTCAATATCCATCTCATTAAAAATAGCGTGCAACATATTTGTTATTCCCACCCTTACAGACTTTTGGTCTAAGTTAATAATTGTAGTGTAGTCATTATAATCTTTAGGATGGTCTACAAGAGCTACTAAAGCTATAGCTACAGACAAAATTACCAGTACTGGGATTAAAAAATATATATTTGAGGTAATAAGTGCTATAAAAGGTATTAAAAGCAACATAGCTCCCATTGCCATTAGCGAATATTCAGATATGTCTCTAATTATAGGAGTAGAATCTATACTTGCTTTTAGAGGAATATCTACTTCTTTTGAAAGATCTGATTTTTTAAGGGCTTGTAATTTTTTTCTTTCCTTTGTGCTAAGTGCATCTAGCTCTTTCTCAAATTTTTTTTTCTTTTTTACTTTAATACCATTTAACCAAGTTATAAATGAATTATGATTTTCTTTTTTTGCTGGTGTTGGATCGGCTGTAGTAGGTAGATCAGATGCGTCTTTTATAATCGATGGAGTAGTTGACATTGGTTTAACATTTTTATCTTGCCATTTACCACCTGAGGCATTAGATTGAAGATCTTGTTGATTGTTTGATGTCTTGCTCTTAATACTAGAACCTCTAGAATCAGAGTTGTCAATACTGTTAACCATGACTAACCTTTACGCACAAGTAGTAAAAAACTATACATAGCAGTAGAAAGTACAAGTTTTCAATCAGAAAATGTATGCTCTCTATAATCTAAAGTATAGTTAAACTACTCGTTGTTACAAGCGAAAGACAAAATAAATATTAAGAGTGAAAGCCAAACCATAAAAGTAAACAACCTAGCAACAAGCGGTAAATTACAAAAGGCATTAATCCTATTCGTTTGATTACACCTAAAAAGCAATATATGCAGATCCAAGCACTTATAGCTGATATTAACATTCCTAAACCTAAAACATAAAAATCAATAACTATATTAGTCTCATATGCATCAGTAATTAGAAAGATACTTGCACCTAAGATTACTGGAATTGATAGCAGAAAAGAAAATCGTGCACAGGCTTCTCTTGTTAGTCCTAGTAACAGCCCAGCAGCCATAGTTATTCCTGAGCGAGATGTCCCTGGTATTAATGCAATAGCTTGAGCAAGACCTATCAAAATAGTAGATTTTAATGTTAATTTTCCTAGAGGTAATTGATGTTTACCAACTATGTCAGCCCATCCTAATAATAAACCAAATATTATAGTGGTTCCGCTTATTACCCAGATATTACGTAATGCTTCATCTAAGTGTAGTTTTTTTAATAACACACCAAAAACTACAGCAGGAATTGTCGCAATAATCAAATACCAGCCTAATCTACTATTTTCAGTAGTTTGGGAGCCAAATATAGATAAACACCAATCTGTAGCTATATTTAACAAGGTTTTTCTAAAATAAAAAATTACCGCTATTAATGTCCCTAGATGTACCGCAACATCAAATAAAATACCCTGATCAGGCCAACCTAAAATTTCTTTAGGTAAAATTAAATGCCCTGAACTAGAAATTGGCAAAAATTCAGTTAATCCTTGAATTAATGATAGAACAACTAATTGGAATGTATCCATAAGTGTATACCTATTTAGTGCTGAAAGGGAAAAGAATCTAAGTTTTTATACCGCATTAGTGTTTCTTGATTTAGTCGACACTAAATCTGCAAAACACCGCCTTGGCTAAAAACTTATAATCACTTGCTGAAAACTCGCATTTCCAACTGCCACCTGTATATTATCTTGATTAAATAAAGTTATTTTAATTTCTTAGGTTGCTCATGCTTTTTTAATGCAACTTTATTACGCAAATAAACAGGCATAGCCTGCTCAGGAGCAATAATATTATTCTTTGCAAGCTCAACCATTGCTAACTTAGCTACACCTTCAGCATCGGGGTAGTCGTTAGGTACTAACTTAGCTAATATGTTATTCATATTAAGGTTATAATTCCAGCCTGAGCCAATACCTAGCCATGTAGTTTGTAATTCAGTAATATTTACATTTTCTGGATTAGATACGGCTTCTTTAATTGCTAACTCAACTGTTTTAGTTTTTGCTGAGAGTTGGTACCCGCCCCAATATACTTGATTTATGCGTGCATCTACAGCTACTAGAATATTATTGAAGTTATATTTATCGGTAGCTCTTTGTGCTAAAGCAGCTAAAGAAGATATTGGAATAACTGGTAAATCAACAGCAAATGCTAAGCCTTGAGTAATAGATGTAGCTATTCTTACTCCAGTAAATGCTCCTGGTCCCGCTCCAAATGCTATAGCATCTAATTGTGATAGTTTAATACCTGTGGTAGCTAGAATATTTTCTACCAAAGATAATATCTTCTTACTATGGTTTTTAGGTGATAGTCTAAATTGATGGTGAATCTCTCCTGATATATTTATTGCTACAGAAAATGATTCAGTTGATGATTCTATCGCTAATAACTTCATATTAGTATCGTGTTGTGGCTTAAATTGTGTTAAAAATCTACACTTTTTTCGTGAAAAAAGTAGGTAAATAATAAGTTATTTTAAAACAGCGGCTATACGTTCGGCTACTTCGTTTATAGTTCCTACTCCAGGTATCTTGCTATACTTGCATGATTGCCCTGGTTGGTTATAAAATTGAATTAGAGGTTTGGTTTGTTGATGATATAACTCCAACCTACGAATAACTGTTTCTTTTTTATCATCTTCTCTCGTTATTAGGGGTTCACCAGTGATATCATCCTTAAGTGCTACTTTAGGAGGATTAGCCGTAATATGGTAAGTTCTACCACTTGCAGGGTGAAATAATCTTCCACTAATTCTGTTAATAATAAAATCATCACTAACGGCTAGTTCAATAACATGATCAATAGCTATATTATGGTTTTGTAAGCTTTTTGCTTGAGTTAAATTTCTAGGAAAGCCATCTAATAAAAAACCATTTGCACAGTCTGGCTGTTGTAAACGCTGTTTTATTATATCAATAATAATATCATCAGATACTAATAAGCCTTGGGAGATTATATCTTTAGCTTTAATACCTAATTTGGTATTATTTTTAATTTCTCGTCTTAATATGTCTCCTGTAGATATTTGAGGAATATTTAGGAGTTTATTAATAAATTGTGATTGGGTTCCTTTTCCTGAACCTGGGGCACCTAAGATTATTATGTGCATATTATTTCCTCAATAGATAAGTTATCTATAAAAATTACTGATAAAAATTTAATGTTGTTACGATACTCAAAAATAGTAACAATTGTAGCATATTTATCTAATAGAACTAACAATATTAAGCGATAAATCATTTTTTATTTTTTACTTAAAATAAAATTAATTTAAAGTATAATAAGTAAAATTTATAACTGACTTGAGGATTTTAATTTATGTATAAATGGAAAAAATGGGTTTGCTTAGTTTGTGGTTTTGTTTATGAAGAAGAACATGGTTGGCCTGAAGATGGCATTCCACCCAATACTAAATGGGAAGATGTCCCCGAAGACTGGTTATGTCCAGATTGTGGCGTTGGTAAAACTGATTTTGCAATGCAAGAATTAGATTAACATATACACATTTTACGAAATAAATACGATGTACTCAAGGAATTTTAAAGCACAGTGGTTAGAAAAACTACTGTAGCTTTAAATTCCTTTGGATATACCTTACTCTGCTGGCTCTTCTGTAGTAGCTTCTTGTTCTATATCGTCATCGCTCTTACCAGCTCTTGTTAACTGAACACTAACCACTTCTGGGTTTTTACCATGATCAATAAGAGTAACTCCAGATGGCAATACTATATCAGCTAAATGTATGTGCTGGTTAATATCAATATTAGCCATGTCGATTTCTATATATTCTGGCAAGTCATGCGGTAAGCATTTTACTTCTATATCTGTTTTAGAATGTACAATAGCGCCACCAGCTTTTGCACCTATACATATATTTTGATTAATAAAATGTAGCGGTATACGAGTAGAGAGCATATGAGTATCATCAATATTCATGAAATCTAGATGTATCGGGCTATCGCTAACAGGATTACGTTGCATATCTTTTAAAATTGCTTGATAATCTTGACCATCTATTTTTAAAGTTGATACTTGTGAATAAAAAGCATCTTTATCAATAAGTTTTTTGATATCTTTATATTCAAAACTTAACTGAATTGGATCTTTCCCTTCTCCGTATAAAATTCCAGGAACGATATTTTGCTTACGTAGGCGGCGGCTCGCACCTTTCCCTACGTCACGTCTTTTAGTGACATTTAATATTATCTTTTCTGACATTGGTACCTCCAATATAAAGTAGCTAGTCTGCGACCAAACTAGCTATGTCAAATTTTAATTTATAGTTTATGAATAAACTAGCACAGACATATAATCTTATTTTAAAGACCAGCTTGTGCTTTAACTTCAGCAGCAAAGTCTACCTCTGCTTTTTCTATGCCTTCGCCAACTTCAAATCTAACGAATGATAGCACAGTACCATTTGCAGTTTTAACTAATTCAGAGATTTTAATATCTGGATTTTTTACAAAAGGCTGTTCAGCTAGTGAATTCTCAGATAAGAATTTTTGAATTCTACCAGAAACCATTTTTTCAATTATTGCATCTGGTTTACCAGATTGTTGGGCTTGAGCAACAAAAATTTCTTTTTCTTTGCTTACTAAAGCTTCTGGCATATCTTCTTTATTAACCACTGTTGGGTTAACCGCAGCAATATGCATAGCAACATCTTTAGCTACTTCAGAGTTTCCGCCATCTAATTGAGCTAATACTGCTATTCTGTTGTTTCCATGCACATAAGAACCTATAGTTCCGCCTTCTATGCAATGTATTCTTCTAACAGTTATGTTTTCTCCAACCTTTTGCACTAAAGCTAGTCTAGCAGTTTCTAGTTCGCCTTCCATAAGTTGAGATACATCATTAGATTTTTGATCATATGCTGCTTGCAATACTTTATGTGCATATGCAACAAAATTTTCATCTCTAGAAACAAAGTCAGTTTCACTGTTGATTTCAAGTACTATAGCAAAGCTATTATCTGGTGAAATTTTAGTAACGACTAAACCTTCAGCAGCTGTACGGCTAGCTTTTTTAGCAGCTTTAGCTTGGCCGGATTTTCTTAATTCTTCAATTGCTAGCTCAATATCACCATTAGCAGATGCTAGAGCTTTTTTGCAGTCCATTAAACCTAAACCGGTTCGTTCACGCAATTCTTTTACCATTTTGGCTGAAATGGCTGTCATAATTTTAACCTCACAGAAAGAAAATAATTTTTAACCATAAAGTATTAATATACAGTTTGAAGATGAAAGTTATCCCTTTCAACTATGAGCTGTATATTAATCACGAAGTAAACTTTTTCTTCAGTTTAGAAATTTCGTATCTTTAGGTATAAGTAGAGTTTGCTAAAAATTTACAATTAATATCTATTAGTTATTTTTTAGCATCATCTTGTTTTTCTGATTTAGCTGTTTTAGAAGCAGTTTCTGTAGTTTTTTTACTACTAGCTTTTTTAGCAGCTTCTGCTTTAGGCTCTTCAGTTTTTTTTGTAGCTTTTGCTGTAGATTTAGGTTTTTCTTTGGTTTTAGAGCTATCTGTAACAGTAGCTTTTGCTTTAGGTGCATCTTCAGATTTAGCTTTTTTTGGAGCAGGTTTTTTAGGCTTTGCTACTTTATCTTTTTTTTCTGTATCTGATTTTGGAGATGCTTTCTTAGCAGGTTTCAAGGTATCCTTTTTATCTTCAGCTGTAGCTGTTTTAGATGAAACAGTTTTAGCAATAGCATCTTTTTTACTGCTACTTTGCTTGTCATCGCTATCTTTAGTGATTTTTGCAGTATTTTCTGTTGCTGTGTCAGTTGCTTCAGCAGTTTTCTTGGCTGCTTTTTTAGCTTTTTCTTCTGCTGCTCTATTAGCTCTTTCTTCTGCTACTTGGTTTAAATCAGCTTTACCAGTAAGAACAGCATTAGCTGCAAGTTCCATGTACAACTTAATAGCGCCTATAGCATCATCGTTTCCAGGAATGACATAGTCTACGCCATCTGGTTGTGAGTTACTATCTACTATTCCGATAACTGGAATTCCAAGTTTGTTAGCTTCTTGGATAGCGATACGCTCATGACCAACGTCTATTACAAATATGGCATCTGGAAGACTTCCCATATCTTTAATACCGCCTAGACTTTTTTCTAGTTTCTCTAGATCACGACTTCGCATTAGAGCTTCTTTTTTAGTAAGCTTTTCAAAGGTTCCATCAGCTCTTTTAGCTTCAAGATCTTTTAATCTTTTGATTGATTGTCTAATTGTTTTATAGTTTGTTAACATACCACCTAACCAACGATGATCAATGTATGGCATTCCACATCTTTTAGACTCTCTACTTATAATTTTGCTAGCAACACGCTTAGTACCAACAAATAATATTTTATTTTTTTGAGATATTAGCCTTCTAATAAAAGTTAATGCACTGTTAAAAGCTGGTAAAGTGTGGTCAAGATTAAAAATATGAATTTTGTTACGATGTCCGTAAATGAATTTCTTCATTTTAGGGTTCCAGTAACGAGTTTGGTGACCAAAGTGAACGCCAGCTTCTAGCATTCTACGCATTGTTGCTAATTCCATCATTATTCTCCTAATAAGGGGTTATTCCTCCATCTTTCCCATAAACTCGACTGATCGCAAACTAATATATCTACAAAAATATTTAGTTGCCATATTTTGCTATAGACTATTTGTAATAAGTATAATCGTTGGTAATTATTGTACTAATTACAGCGGATAAACCAGTTAAATTACAAATGACAACAATAACAAAGCTGTACTTTAAAGTAAAAGCACATATGCGCAAATCAGCACCCAGAGTTATGTGACGAAAGATGTGAGATTTAAATTAAAAAAATCGTTATTCTCTTTTGCAATCGAATTAAACAAAAAAGATTGGCATGTTATACCATAATTTCACCAAAATAGAAACATTATTTTTAGTTTTTTTGTAAAAAAGTTAATTTAACCTAAGACCACTACTGTTAAATTATCGATATTTTTGGAAATGCTGGTTTTCAACAAGTGATTGTAAGTTTTTAGCCAAGGCAATATTTCGTAGGTTTAGTATCGACTAAATCAAGAAATACTAATTACTTAGCCCTGAAATTTAGTGTTTTTATCTGCCATATAGGAACTTATAGCTATGAAAATAGTCTAAAAATATATGCACAGAAGATGGAAATTGATAAATTTCAGCATCGACTCATATAAAAAGTACATCGACGCATATAAAAAGTAATTGGTATTAATACCACAATAAAGGATTTTTTCTTATGGATAGCATACAACCAGGTCAAACTCAAAACGTAAAACAGACCAAAATAGATTCAACAATAAACCCGAATAGTAAAAAAGTTTCTGTAACCAAAAATGAACATTGTGATAGCCTCACTACAAAAAAAGAAAATGCTTACGAAACATTAACTTGCGGACTATCTGAAATATATTTAACAGATAAATCCTTAGAAGAACGAACTATTAAGTTTTTAGAGTTTGTTTCCACAGCAACAAAAAAGTCTGTTATAAATTTACCAGGTAGTAAACATCATGGAAAATCTAGAGAAAAATACATAGAAGAAGATCAGTATTTAACCTCATCAAAGAAAGATGGAGCTATGGATGATTCTATACGTAGATGCAGAGAAAAGGAAAAAGAATATCCGCCTACCAATATCTGTACCCATGGCACTAACTTGTATTCATTTCTTATTGCTGCAAAAACATCCGATGGATACCTACTTCCCCTGAATAAACAAATCAAACGATTCGGCCCTGCACAAGCAGGAGAAAAAAGAGGCAATACAATGTTAAATAAAAAACATGTTAGTACAGTTGGACTTGGTTTTTATAAAAGTAATTTTCACGATGCTATTCAATATGCCGAAGACAATGCAGAATGTTTTTCACCTTCAAAGTTATTTGTTGATCAAATTTTAAATGATTACTGTCCAGAATTAGAATTAATTTCTAAAACTTACGAGATCTTATCTGCAATACCTGTGGTGACTGTGGGCTATGGAATATCAAGAGGGGAGGTCAGTAGCACTATAAGCAATGAAGAGGTATATAAACGTATGCAAGTAAGAACAGTAGCGGTGCTTAACACAGAAATAAAAACTACTCTAGAAAAATTATTGCCTGAAATAAATCCAAATAGACAATTTAAAGTAGTGCTAATTTCTGAGCTTGAGCTCATTGATCACACCGAAAGAGAGAGTTATAAAGACACACCAGATTATATTAAATTAGGAATTATTGATCCTGAGAATTAAAGAATAAAACTAAATTTACTGAAATGATTTTTGTATAGGATAGCTTTGAATAATTGAAAATATGGTAGAGTATGAAAGTTTCTTATTCTTCGTTTATATTTCAATACCCTACTGAATATATATATCGTTAATTATGCAATAAGTTAAATATTTTATTAAATATTTTTAACAATCATTACCAATGTATAGTGAATTACCCGCCTTAAAAGCTGAAGCTTCTAGCTTCATCGGCTATTGCTATCAATAAAAGATAGACTTATATCCTATAAAAATTAAAATAGATTAAAACAAAGATAGCCTATTAATTAAAATCAGTATAGACTACCGTGCAGGAAGGTGTATGTACACCTTAAGAGGCTATTTGGTATTGTTAATAATATTTAAAAATAGACTTTTTACCAATTAGTGCCGTAAAGCTTCGCCCTTTAGGGCGGGGATATAAGGCATAAAAAACTTTACAAATTAATTAAATT
>CAKNAD010000031.1 GCA_929200515.1 Candidatus Gorgonimonas leptogorgiae
ACTGTCTTGGCTAAAAACTTATAATCACTTGCTGAAAACCCGCATTTCCAACTGCTACCTGTATATACACTTTCAAATAGAATGTGTATATGCAATGACGTATAATTAACTTACTAAAGATACAAATGGATTAGCAAAAGTAAAAAATAACGCAATACCAACTGCTATCATTGGAATAGCATCGAGTAATCCGGCAACTATAAACATTTTAGTTTGCAATATTGAGGCTGTTTCTGGTTGTCTAGCGACTCCTTCAAGAAATTTACCGCCTAATATTGCAAATCCTAATGCTGTTGCTAACGCTGCTAGTCCTAGCATTAATGATATTCCAATTACAGACACCGCAACTACAGTTTCCATTTTATTCTCCTATTATTTTTAAATAATAAACATTATAACTATGTTAATGCTCTTCATGTATCATGCCAATATATACTATAGTTAAAGTAGTAAATATATAAGCTTGTAACGTTATTACTAATATGTGTAAAACTGCCCAGCAAAAATACAAAGGTGTTTGAAAAACACCAATCAAAGCAATTAAAATAAAAATTAACTCTCCAGCATACATATTACCAAATAATCTTAGTCCTAAAGACACTGGTTTTGCTAACAGAGTAACTGTCTCTAATAATAAGTTTACTGGAATTAAAAGACAACGTATAGCTAGGTTTTTACTATAGAATGGGTGTAATGCTAAATCAGCAGCCATGCCTTTGATACCTTTTAGCTTAATCCAATAAAAAATCATTATTAGAAACACACTAAACGACATAGAAAGAGTTATATTTGGATCAGCAGAGGGAACAACTCGCATATGAGTAATTCCAAGATATTCTGCCACAGAAGGGATCCAATCTACAGGGATAAGATCCATCAAGTTCATCAAAAAAATCCACACAAAAGTAGTTAGCCCTAAAGAAGGAATAAATACACTTTTAGTCGTAAGTGAATCTTTTACTATTTTATCTATGAACTCTACTAGAATTTCAAGAACGCTTTGTAATTTACTAGGAACACCAGAATTAATGTTTTTTGTGATTTTTCTAAAGATAAAACAAAACATAATTCCTATAAAAAAGGACCATGCAATGCTATCGAGGTGAATGGCACTAAATCCCATATCCGAAGATTCTGTTGCATTATGGGATATTACCCACTTAGAATCAGTTAATACTTCTATAACTTCATTTGCTTGATTCTTTCTTGCATATCCGGCAGGAAGCTTACCATAAGTTAAATGTTGTAAGTGATGTTTTATATATTCTGAGCCGTTTTCCGCCATAGATAAGCCTAAACAATTAATTGATAAAATATATTATTTTAAACAACTGAAAGCAACCAAACTGTAGATTGAACTACAATAAATCCCATAAAAAAAATAATAGGACTATGCAATATATTAGCTTTAAATACTAATATAAAACAACTGATAGTCAATAAAAACTTACCCGTTTCTGCGTAATACATTTGAGTTATAATTTTTTTAGGATCATTGCCTTTAACTTCTCTAGATGCTTTCCAAAAAAAATAGCTACAAGGAATAAAGCAACACAAACACCCTATTATAGCAGAAAACATTGCCTTTATACTAGCAGTTAGAGCAACTATAATGATAAAAATAATACTAAAAATAATCTGTAATTGTAATATACGTTTTATCATACTAAAAGTTATAACTGTCAATTATATTTTTTTAGATAATCTTAAGATTATCTAACACGCTACTATACTAATATAAGATTATATTATTTAGCAAGAGTTTATTTAATTATTTTTAATTTAAGCATACAAACCTATAGCTTAAAAATCAAAAAATTAGTATATAACAATACTTCGGATAGTTTCATGGAACAATACGCCCACAACCTCTTAGCTTATAGAAATCTAAATTTTGTTTTTCATCTCAAAAAACAAATTCAATTTGAAAACGTAATTTATGGTACTCTACTATCTTAGTTGCATCTAAATTTTCATCTGTTGAATATACACGTGGCAGGATATAAAATAATTTTATAACATCACATATCTTAAGCGTTAATTTGATATGGCTTTATTTATAATTATTTTTTAATATATGACACAGATTTATGAACGATATTCATGTATTTATGAACTCTACTTGTTAATTTTAAAAGTTTTTCTTAAAGATTCTTCTATATAATCTACATGAGCAAGTTCTAAATCTCTAATTTCCTGATTTACATCCTGATTCGTTATATTTTTTATATTATTATCAATTGACAATATATATTTTCTGTGTAGATCTATTATAATAAATGGATTTTTGTTTTTGTAGTATTCAATATTCTCTAATAATGATTGAATATTTTTTAAATCCGGTTGTCCAATATACTTTTCATTAAGCTCATTTAATACATCTTTAAATCCAGCATGCTCTTTATAAATAACAGACATAGGCAGATGATCTGATAAACCACTATCTTGAGAAGTATTAGTAATAGAAGTTAAATGTCTAATTTCTGCATGTGATGCCCATTTTTCTTGTTTATTAGGATCAAATATAAATTGATGATCATAAATACAGTTATGAGCAACTTTAGGATTATCTTTCCATGTTGAGGATCCCCAAGAGTTTCTATTGTTAGATCCTGCTCCTTCATACCAAGTACCTGTAGGCTCTTTTGTTAATAAACTATCGGGTTGGCTAGTATCAGTAAATATAGAAGCACTATGTTTATTTCTATTAGCTGTTTCTATGTCATGAGTTTCATAATAACTATTATGAAATTCCTTACCTAAAGCAAATGTTCCTTTTTCATAACTGTGATCTTCTTTTATTTTCCCTTCTTCATCTGCGATAGAAAGGTTAAGATCACCCATAAAAAACACACCTTGACTTTCATATTCTGAATCGATAATAGATACATCGCTATCAGCAGATATCCACTGCTGAATTTGAGTTAACTCCTCAAATCTAATATTGTCGTATTTTTCTCCAGTTTTAGCTTGCAAATGAGTATTATAAATTGTAGCAGATTTACCATTGCCTAAATCAACTATTACTCTTAATACACCCTTATTAGATAATGCATCTTCGCCAGCTAGATTTTTAAATTTTCGAAAACTTACATCTAGTATTGGAAACTTGCTAGCTATAGCTAAGCCACTATTTAGTCCTATTTCACTAGGTGCCACATTGTAGACTATATTTGAATAATTATCTTTTAGCTTTTCTAATAAATGCCCCGATGCTTTTCTATCAAACACCTCCTGAAAACAAATTATATCTGGTTGTATATCTTGGTTATGAAGTATATTTTCACTTATTTCTTTTGCCCGTGTATTAGAGGATCGTAGATCATTTATATTACGTATATAATTAGGCATAAGTCCAGTATTATAAGTCATAATATGTAACCCTTCTTTGGGGTTATAAGTTTTACTAGGACAAGATGATTTGATCATAGATGCTTTAGCACAACACATATTCCCTATTATACATAGCGGAATTCCAATTAAAGAAAGGGCTAAAGAAGGCACAATAAAAACAACCACAATAGCAACTTTTGTTATCTTTCGTAACAACAAAGAAGGTGTTTTGTTAGAATTATTTACGGGGGAATCTAGATTTTTTCCAGGCCGGATATGACCGCTAGCTAACTTAGTAACAGCATTAGCAACTTGAAAAACAGGATAGGTAAGGAATCGTCCAACTTGCAGTAATATATTGCCAACGATGTTACCAGGACGGCTAGAATAATGGTTGCTAACCATTAGCTTATTTTTTATCACTACCTTTAGCCTCCCTCAACTATAAATCCTACATTAAATTCTACATTCCTGGGGTATTTTGCTTTAAATTTAAAGTCTCTACCGAAGTCTAAAAAATGTACCTTGAAATAAAAAGTATACCCTCCATTAATATAGTGATTATTTTAGTATAATTTTCAATTTTTGTATATTTTATTTTTAAAAATAACATTTAACCTAGCTTTACTGTATATTGCTACCATGCCTGACTAAAAAACAATCCATAAATACATCTAATAGATGCAAAGGAGCCTACTTTAGCTATTTATATTCATGCTAAATTAAAAACTAGTAACACAGTTTAAAAGCAAAAAAACTTGCTTTCTGGGGGCTATTAAAAAAATTCAATTCATCGTTAAAACATTTTAAAATGCACTTGCATTCCAGTAGCGTTTTGCCTCGAATTAAACCATTTTACTTAGCCCTGAAACCTAGCATTTCCATCTGCCACGTGTATATGCATCTTATCGTTTATTTAGTCGAAATAAGCGTTGCTTTTCAATATTCCATTCTTTCTCTTTAGTTGCTGCTCTTTTATCAAATTCTTTTTTACCTCTAGCAATAGCTATTTTGCATTTAATTAAATGCTGCTTCCAATATAGTTTTGTAGCAACGCATGAATAGCCTTTTTGTTGCGTAACTGCAAATAATTTTGCTAATTCTTTACGTTGGAGTAAAAGCTTTCTATCACGCTTAGGGTCAGCTACAATATGTGTAGATGCTGTATCTAAAGGAGTAATTAAGGCTCCTATTAACCAAGCTTCGCCATCTTTTAGAACTACATAGCTATCTACTAGTTGTATTTTTTTTTGTCTGATACTCTTAACTTCCCAGCCATTGAGAACTATACCTGCTTCATAAGTGTCATCTAGATGATAATCAAATTTAGCTTTTTTATTAACGACTATAGAAGTGTCGAGTTTACCATGTTTAGGTTTTTTAGCCATTATGGGTTCGCTATTAAAAAAATTAGCTAATTTCCTATAATTTTATACTCATAGTATTAGCAAATAAAAAATCTCAATAATAAACTATTGATCTATACACCTGTATATACAAATAACAATGCTGGATTCAATAAATGAAAGGAGTATATAAAAGAAGTTTATATTGAGTCAAAAAAATCTTTTACTCGTTTAAAAAATGACTCAGCACGTGGAGAGTGCTCTTTTTCTGTCTCTTGAGAAAAAGTGTTGCGTAGCTCTTTTATCAAACTTTTTTGTGTATCTGTTAGGTGTACAGGAGTTTCGATCACTACTTTACATAGTAAATCTCCTTGGAAGTGACTGTTAACAGATTTAATGCCTTTATTTCTTAACCTAAAAACTTTTCCTGTTTGGGTTTCTTTAGGTATTTTAAGCTTAACTCTACCATTCAAAGTAGGGATTTCTAACTCACCACCTAAAGCTGCATCAAAGAAACTAATAGGCACTTCGCAATACAAATCATCGCCTTCGCGTTTGAATATTGGATGCTTTTTAATTCTAATTTTAATATATAAATCGCCAGAAGGCCCACGATTTATTCCGCTTTCTCCTTCATTGGATAACCGTATTTGATTGCCGTCATCTACTCCTGCTGGTATTTTTACTGATAAAGTTTTTTCTACATGTACTCGACCCTGTCCATTGCACTCTGGGCAAAATTCTTTTATCTTACGACCTTCACCATGGCAATCTGGACATGTTTGTTGTATCGAAAAAAATCCTTGTTGTGTGCGTATTTCACCCATACCATTACAGGTTTTACATGAAACTGGTTGTGAACCTTTCTTTGCTCTTGTTCCATTACAGCTAGAACAAGTTTTTTGCTTTGGTATTTGTAAATTT
Organism: Candidatus Gorgonimonas leptogorgiae; assembly: GCA_929200515.1. Taxonomy (GTDB): domain Bacteria; phylum Pseudomonadota; class Gammaproteobacteria; order Pseudomonadales; family Endozoicomonadaceae; genus CAKMZJ01. The sequence continues at coordinate 5,604 of CAKNAD010000031.1, forward strand.
TTAGTAATCCCTTTTACAGCCTCTTCTAATGTTAACTCTACACTGTATTGAAGATCGCTACCTCGGTAACTTGCACTTTGTCGACCTCTGGCGTTTCCTCTACCAAAAATATCACCAAAAACATCTCCAAAAATATCGCCAAAACCACTAAAGTCACCATGACCAGCACCGCCACCCATGTTACCTTGGACGCCATCATGACCGAATTGATCGTATGCTGATCTTTTGTTACTATCCGATAAAACTTCAAATGCCTCATTGACTTCTTTGAATTTTTCTTCTGCTGCTTTGTCCCCTGGATTTCTATCAGGATGATGCTTCATTGCCTGTCTTCTGTAAGCTTTTTTAATTTCTTTCTCAGAAGCAGATTTAGAAATCCCTAATACTTCATAATAGTCACGTTTTGACATTCATATTTACCCTGTGAATAAAAATCGTTATATTGGTTTATAAAATTAACCATTTTATAAACTCAATATACACACATTGAAAATGCGTAATTTCTTTAGCTCCGAAAACCTATGCCTTGATCTGCGAAATGTCTATAGAAAATGCGATAAATTTCTAATAGCCAATTTAGTTTAGAAAAATATGTGTATATTATCGTAATATTAATCTATCAGCAAGTATTTTTATTCTATTTAAGTAGTATCCTGCCTAGTAAATTATACATTAAAATAAAGCTGTTTAGCATTAAAAATCTTCGATCTAAAGTCTAATAAAATATTTTTATAATGTTTCGTTATTATTTATAACTATAGACTACTCGATAATGACTTTAAAATATTGATAGCTATAATAAAACAACTTGATTTGTAAGCTATTAAGAATGCTATAAATATATTATCGAATATTCTTTATACAACTTCCCCAAGGGATCATACACCCTCAGGGAAAAGTATTATCTTTTCTTAGTCTTTATTTATTATTTTTTTTATCTTTGTTTTCGTCTTTATCTTCATCTTCGTCTTTATTTTTACCTTGATCTTCTTGCTTGTCTTTATGTTTGTCTTTATCTTCGTCTTTAACTTCTTCAAATTCAGCATCTACAGTGCTATCCTCTCCTTCTTGTTCACCAGAAGCTTGTTGCTTCTCAGCATACATTTTTTGTACAATTGGAGTAGATGCATCTGAAAGAGCTTTAATTTTAGCTTCTATATCTTCTTTAGAGTCGCCTTTAATAGCCGCTTCTAAATCTTCAATAGCCTTATTAACTTTCTTTCTTTCTTCTTCTGTTGCTTTATCTTTAGCTTCGTCTAGAGTTTTACGTGTAGCATGCACTAAAGAATCTGCTTCATTTCTTACTTTTATTAACTCCTCAAACTTTTTATCTTCTTCAGAGTTAGCTTCTGCATCTTTTACCATTGCATCGATTTCTTCATCAGATAGTCCAGATGAAGCTTTGATTTGGATAGTTTGCTCTTTTCCTGTTGCTTTATCTTTAGCTGATACGTGTAAAATACCATTTGCATCTAGGTCAAAGCTAACCTCTATTTGAGGCATTCCACGTGGAGCAGGTGGGATATCTGATAGATCAAACCTTCCTAAAGATTTATTAGAAGATGCTTGTTTGCGCTCCCCTTGGCATACATGAATAGTTACAGCTGTTTGATTATCTGCTGCTGTAGAAAACACCTGCGATTTTTTAGTAGGAACAGTGGTATTTTTCTCAATAAGCGAGGTCATTACACCGCCCATTGTTTCAATACCTAGAGTTAAAGGAGTTACATCAAGTAACAATACATCTTTAATGTCTCCAGATAGTACAGCAGCTTGAATTGCAGCTCCCATAGCAACAGCTTCATCTGGGTTTACATCTTTTCTAGGCTCTTTACCAAAAAACTCAGCTACTTTTTGTTGTACTAGTGGCATACGTGTTTGCCCACCAACTAGTATAACTTCATCGATATCAGAGATGTTTATATCTGCATCTTTAATAGCAGTTTTGCAAGGTTGTAATGATCTATTTACTAATTCTTCAACTAAAGATTCTAGTTTTGATCTGGTAACTTTGATATTAAGATGTTTTGGACCTGTGGCATCTGCTGTTACGTAAGGAAGGTTTACATCAGTCTGTTGTGCAGATGAAAGCTCTATTTTTGCTTTTTCAGCGGCTTCTTTTAGACGCTGCATAGCGAGCGGATCGCCTTTTAAGTCTATAGCTTGTTCTTTTTTAAACTCTTCAGCTAGGTAGTTAATTAGAAGTAAATCAAAATCTTCACCACCTAGGAAAGTATCACCGTTAGTAGCAAGAACTTCAAATTGGTGTTCGCCGTCTACGTCTGCTATTTCAATAATAGAAACATCAAAGGTACCACCACCTAAGTCATATACTACTATAGTTTGATCGCCCTTTCTTTTATCTAAACCATAGGCTAAAGCAGCTGCTGTAGGTTCATTAATAATACGCTTAACCTCAAGCCCTGCAATTCGACCTGCATCTTTAGTGGCTTGTCTTTGGGAGTCATTGAAATAAGCAGGTACCGTTATTACTGCTTCAGATACAGTTTCACCTAAGTAATCTTCTGCAGTTTTTTTCATTTTTTTAAGAACTTCAGCAGAAATCTGTGGCGGTGCTTTAGCATCTCCTTTAGCTTCAACCCAAGCATCACCATTTTCAGCTTCGATGATTGAATAAGGAACCATTTTTATATCTTTTTGCACTACATCGTCTTTAAATCTTCTACCAATTAGTCTTTTAATAGCAAAAAGTGTGTTTTTAGGGTTAGTCACAGCTTGTCTTTTAGCTGGTTGTCCTACTAATATTTCAGATTCATCAGTATAAGCAATTATAGAAGGGGTAGTTCTAGTGCCTTCTGCGTTCTCTATTACTTTTGGCTTTTGACCATCAAGTATTGCTACACATGAATTAGTAGTACCTAAATCGATACCAATAATTTTATTACTTTGTTTTTTAGACATGAAATCTCCTAGAATGTGTCGGTAAATTGATACAATTTTAGCATAAATATAGAACAACTATAAATATTATTGTGCATGCTTATGACTATGCTTGATCGTATGCCTATTAATATGTGGTCTTGTTTGTTTTTTTCAAGAAATGTTACAATAAAAACTTGTTTTTTATTTAAAATAATAAATATATTACTTATATTTAAAATTAATTACCCTACAAATCTTACAACCTAACAATTTGATGCTATATTTATTTTTATAAATATTATTTAAAATATGTTGTTAGGAGCCTATAATGACAATTGAAAGAGCTAATAAAGGATTATTTCACAAAACTCTTAAGCAGAGAAACAAAGCAAAAAAGAAAAAAATCAATTCAACCGCATCTACACGAATATTTGGAAAAGATATTAACAAGTCAAAAGTTTATCATTCAAAAAAGGCACATGATAACAAAAGCTCCTCAAATAGCAATAACCCAAGCTTAAAAAGCCTAGATGACACAATAGATACAGATATATATAATAGAATAGTTAATATAACTGATAATACAACTAGCAATCAAATCGATACTAGTATAAATAACCAAATTTCCAATAATAATCTAGATTCGCTAGAATCTAGCCATACTCAAGATATAGCAGATGATCCAATACTAAAAGATTTTGTCACTCTCAGCATAGAAAATGGTACCGTAGTAGAAAATCTTAAAAGCACTGTTGTAAATAATGCAGGATCACGTAATATTTCTATTTTTGAAACTACTGATGGTAGCTATGAGTTACACTTAGACCGCCCCCCGATTAAACGTCTTGTTTTAAGTGGTGGTGGTGAGAAAGGTCTCAGCTATGCTGGTACGACGAAATCTCTAGAGCAGGTTGGAGCACTAAATAAAATTGAAAGCTGCTTTGGTAGCTCTGCTGGTGCATTACAAGCATGCGTAATAGCCATTGGAGGCACGGCGGAAGAAGTAAAAAAATATTCTGATGAAATAAATACAAATAAATTATTAAAACAAGAAAATGATTTTTATGATAAAACTAATATTCCTTTAATAGAAGATAAACCTGTTAGTAAACTTAGCATAATAAGAGCAATATGGGATACAATTGTAAGACTTTATAAGAAACACAACAGCGTAGGTGTTAGATACGAAGCTTATATAAATCACGTAATTGCAAAAATTTTATTAGCAAGAATTCAAGACAATGATTTATTATTAGAACCAGATTTACAAGATATAATCGAAAAACTAAAAAAACAAGAAAAAGATCCCCGTGACTTAACAAATACTATTAATTTTAACGACTTAGATAGATTATCTAAGCGTATACCCCAGATCAAAGATTTAACGGTTACAGGGACAGCTAATATAGGCGGAAAACATCAGCTAGTTTTATTTAACAAGGATAACTTTAGCGAAACTCCAATTTCTCACGCTGTAAGGGTTTCATCTTCTTTACCACTGGTTTTCCCTGCGGTATCTCAAAAAAATTTTTTAAATACAAATGAAGATATACAGCTTATAGATGGTGGCTGTATCATGAATACACCTGATCCTGGAATTATTCATCAGACATTTGATAACGATTTAAAAAAAGATGAAAGCTTAATATTAGTTTTTAATACAAAAACTAATATTAAAAAAACTGCTAGTACAGGAGATAAGTTTGCAAAAGTGCCAACAACAATGCTTAAAGCTGAAGGCAGAAGACTAAGAGCTGATTATGCATCACAGATGTTAGAAGTTCCGATATCAACTTATATAGGCAAGAAACGAGTTTCTTTATCTACTATAAGTTTTTTTACAACTAAAGAAAAAGTTAATGCAATTCAACAAGAATCTGAGAGAAAAGCCACAGAATATTTAAATGCTAGAACAAGCAAGCAACAACAATACAAATTTACTAACCTAAAAAATTTACTAAACTCACTGAGCGATACCGAACTAGAAGAAATTGAACAAGCAGCTCCAGGAACTTGTAATGATATAATTCAAATGCGCAAATTAGCATATGAAACAATAGACAATATCAAAAAACAAATTGATAAATACGATGATGAAAATAACATCCCTAAAGATGAAAAAATCAATGCCATAATAGATGAATTAGCTACATTAAATCAACAAGTACAAAATGAGACTGAATTTATTAACTGGTTTAGCTTTATTATTAATGATAGCAACGATCTGAAATTAAATAGATTTCTAGATTTAACTAGAAATAACCTAAAACCTAATAACAACTCTTTTATTGTATTTAATACAATACATAATGAAAGAGCAAGAAGAGAGCACCGAAATAGTATTTTTTATGTAATTAGAGAGCATATTTATCCTGTTCTATATGGTTCAAATATTTCCAAAAAGAATAAACAATTTATTATTACAGCAATAGATGATTTATTAAAATCATCTACACCACATGAGACAAAAGATATTATGGAGAATTTACATCAAAACTATAAAGCAAAGAATAAAAATCAAGATGTCTTCAAAATTGATTATTTAAATACCTATCTAAAACTTTAAATTAAAATAACCTAAATTGAGAACAACCAATCTTCCCGCCCTCCGATAGATGAAGTTAAAGATTTTGAGCGCTTCTCTCGGTAATTTTATTCTTTTATATTTGGATTGTATCTAATTTGTCTTTTAATATAATTGCAACTAAAGGCTAAAATGATTTATACTATAAAATAGTATCTAGGGCATTAAATGGTACTTTAGCGTGCTACATGCTTAATATATAATCCTAAAATAAAAATGTGTATAATGCTTACAACTATATGTAATACGAATTGCTTAATTTTAATTACTACCCTTATGGCATTTAATAAACTAACACCACAAGAATCAGCTGTTATTGAACATAAATCTACAGAATCTCCTTTTACTGGAGAGTATAATGATTTTTATGCTAATGGCTTTTATAGTTGTCGCAAATGTGATTTGCCACTATATAAATCTGTAGATAAATTCAACTCAAAATGTGGCTGGCCAAGCTTTGATGATGAAATCCCTAAAAGAGTAGAAAAACAGTTAGATATTGATAAACATCGAACTGAAATAATCTGCAAAAACTGTGATGGTCATTTAGGCCATATTTTTACAGGGGAGCATTTAACAAAAAAAAACACACGTCATTGCGTAAACTCTTTATCATTAAAATTTAATGATATTACAGATATTTTAGCAAACTTACCTGATGATGATTCAACTCTTGGAGTTATAGTTATTGCAGGTGGTTGTTTCTGGGGAGTTGAATATTTTTTTGAACAAGAACTTGGAGTATTAGCTACAGCTCCAGGATATACTGGAGGCTCAATTGAGAATCCTAGTTACAATCAAGTATGTACAGGAGATACCGGACATGCTGAGGCTGTTGTTGTTGTATTTGAAACTGCCATAACTAACGTAGGATCTTTATATAAACTATTTTTTGATATCCATAATCCTACAGAAAAAAATCGTCAAGGATCAGATATAGGTAGTCAATATCGTTCGGCTATCTTCGCTACTACAGACAAACAATTAGATATAGCTAACACTGTATTAAAACAATATCCTAATGCTTATACCGAAGTTAATAAATTAAATAAATTCTGGATCGCAGAAAAAAAACATCATCATTATTATCATACCCTTGGTGGCAAACCATACTGCCATTTTAAGAGATAAGATATATACACCTTAGAATCTAAATTTATTGATTCAATATATTATTTATTAAAGGTACTAATGGGTGGCTTGCTAGTGACTTTAACAATAATGAAGTATCGTTTTTTATATTTTCTCTATAGTTTTCGAGGCTAGCAAAAAATAATTTTAGTTTTTCTGCATTTAAATTGTTATCTATCACACCAAAATTACCATTTGCAATGACTTGAGCATTTAGTTGTTGTTCATATAGGGCAATAGGTATAGCATATACTGGCTTTTCTAAATACATAGCTTCTGATAACAACGAATGTCCTGCTGTGCTAATTATCCCGTGACACGAAAATAAAATATCTTTAAATTCGCTATCACCATGATGATGAAATATTATATTTTTATAAGCTTCAGATATTTTTTCAGTTTTAGGTATAAAAAAATGAGCTTTAAAATTTTTTGGTAGATTATCTGCTAATGTTTCTGCCCAATGCTTTACTGAAAAATCACACATTTGCTGTGAACTTATATAAACTAGAATCAAAGGTTGCTCTGATAGTGGTTTATTTTTTGCTTCTAATATTTCAGTTTTTAATATTGGTGGCAGTATTGTTACTTGCTTATTAGCATTTTCTTTTGCTTTTACTTTAAAAAAAGATAGCGCTATTCTTTGCTTAGCTACAGGAAAAAACATATTTAACCGCTCAATTTCATCTAAATAAGATGTATCATTAATAGATTTTGGAAAATCGCCTATTAAATATTTACTTTGTTGATCTATTGTAATTAACGGTACTTGTTTTGCATAAGCGTATTGTGCACTAATTGCTTCATAATCGCTAATTACTAAATCGGCTTGATTAAATTGTTCCACTACTTTGTGCATCGCTAGCATATTAATATTATAATTAATATCCTGATTAACTGTATGCTGTGCTGTTTGTAAAAAATCTAAGCCCTGATTGCAACCTACAATATAAGGATTAGCTACCTTAATAATTTTAATGTTTTTACGGTTAGCAAGTAACTTTGTCAAATTAGCAACACCCTGACCATAAGTGAACACTATTAGTTCATGGTTATTATCTAATAGATTAGTTATTAACGGCATTTGTCTGTTAATGTGGCCATTACCTATTCCACAAATACCAATTAATATTTTTTTACTTTTTTTAGTCGTATCTTGCTGTTGGTTATTGGTTATTATATTTGTGAGTTTGTTGATGCTTCCTGTTATTTTAGTAACAGGAATTGTTAATAGAGACTGTTTTAATTTTTTAGCTAACTGTTGTTTATCTATTGTTGCTATATTGCCATCTAAAATATCTTGATCTTCTCCAATAAGTATGTCTTCTCTTTGTTTATCCATAAAAAATGGATACAAAGTATGCAATGCACTTGGTTTGCCAACTTCGCCGCTATAATTAGAACCGTCGTTTAAATTAATTAAAAAGATAGAGTTAATAATTGCATCTTTATTATCTTCTATGTTCATTGTTAATGATATGCGCTCATTACTCTTATAAATTTTATTATAGTTAATAAAATTTAATTTATGCTTATCTTGTTGACGTATGGTTATTGTTTTTGTTCCAGATATAGCTCGCATTTTCCCTTGAGTATCTATAGTTACTAGAGTTTTATCTCCAGAAACAATATTATACCCCTGCTTTGCTAATGCTAATGCTGTTGAGGTTTTTCCTGATCCTGGGGTGCCTACTAATAGTTTATAATTATTAGTAGAATCACTAACTAAAGCACCATGCACAGGATAAATATTTTTTGCTAGCCATAATTTTCTGCAAATTCCATATAATAAATGTAAAAAATCAGCCGGAAATTGTTGTTTCCAATTAGAAAAAATATCTAATTGATTATTACTATGTTTTAATTCTATGGTATTAGAATTAATAAAATGATGTTTAATCTTGAAATCAGCAATTACATTTTGATTATTAGAGCATACTGCTAATTCTGGTATGTGAGCTCCAAACTCAATAGTGTCTTTTTCACTCCAGTTAAAATTGATATCACTTTCAAATTCTATTGTTAAATTTCCTCCGGTTTTCCACATAATAGTAGATTTAGCATTATCGTCATTTATTGCTGTTTGTATTGCTGACGACCATGCTAACAAAGCATTAATTAATTCTTCCATACCATCATTGCCAAATCTGTTTATAATATTAGCAATTTTTAATTTATTATTAGTTTGTTGATAATTATTAGCATCAACTAATTTTTGTTGTAAAATAGTTATGAATTTTTCTTGGTAATCAGTATTAGTAGTAAACTCTGCTATTTTGCTAGATATTTGCTCCATTACTTCAGCTTTACTAGCGAAATAATCTATAGGTTTACCTTCAGTTATATCGTTCCAATCTATATACCAATCGATTAATTGTTCTTTTTGTAATAATTTTAATTGTTGTCCTTGCGAATCATTCATTGGCATTAACCAAATTACAGCTACATTATTAGAAGCAGCCTCAAAAATATTGCCAAGTCCAGGAGTCATTAAGCTAATATTAGCATCCTGTAAATTCTTTATTACTTGTGAATAAGTTAGTGTTTCAGGATTTAATATAGTGTCAATACGAGAAAGAAACTTTTTACTTGTAGCAAATTGAAATTTATCAAACTTTTCAGGTAATATTGAAATTAAACTTTTACTTAATACAGATATAAAATCATCAAATAAATTATTGTTTATAAGTGGATTTTGTAGACCACCTAAATTAATAAATAGTTGTCGTTTGTTTTTATTAGCTTGATTTTTTAGTAACGAACTTGGGGTTAACGAAGAAATAATTTTGGTTTGTTTAGGCAAGGTATCAGTCTTTGCTAAGCGTTCATTAACACCAATAAAGTTTTGTGCAATGTAAAGGTCTAACTGAGGTAGAACATCAGGTAAATTTCGCCAAAACCAAGCTAAAGGATCATAAACACCAACGATAAAGCCTTCTTCTTTAGCTATACGAGCATATTTGAAATCTGATGCACTAAAAAAATGGCTATATTTTTTTCGTAGTTGTTTTAACTTATTTCTGATTGCTGTTTCTTCTGCCTGCGGAGGCATTTTTATTATATCTTGATAATATTGTTGTTGCTGTAAATCTAAGGTAAAACCTTCGCCTATATAGCCAATACATTGATTATTCTGCTTTAGCTTAGTTGCAATTTGAGCTATAATAGACGCAGGACCAAAACCAAAAGGTTCTGCATTTAATAATATAGAGTTATAATTATTAGTATTCGCATGGCTTTTAATAACTAAAAACAACAGCAAAAAAATTAAATTTTTATATATTTTGTTATATTCCATAGTAAAATTACTTCTATCTTTTATATTAATAAAATTGTTTTAATAATTATTGTTATTTTATATTTACTATGGTTAAATAACTATAACTTTATTAAACTAACATTAACTATTAAAACCAGCTCTTAATTCCGTATAGTTTTTCACCTAACTCTGTTAATTTTTCTGGAGTTTTTCTTAGGCTTTGTTCATATCTTGGCTTAGCTGTTGCTCTAAGGCCAGCGTTATAATCACTACAACCAGTACCACTTTTATAATATGATTCGCGTTTTTCTAACAGTTTATTATCATCTATTGCTGTAGTATAAGTTATTAAAGCCGCATAACGATTAGCTTTAGGCTCGCCCCGAAAACGACTATGTGTTGTGCGCGAATCCCAAATCACTATCTGACCTTCTTTTAACCTCAATGCTATAAAATCTAATGGCTTGTCACCTTCATATTCAACATAACCTACATGTTGATCTGACCATTCTTGATATTCATTGAACCAAAGGTTAGACTTAGGTACTAGAGCTAAAGTTCCGGTATCTTCATTCATATCTCTAAGAGCTATCATTGCTTGTACGTAATTAAACTCAGGATTATTAATAGGATTTTGGTCTACATGAGGAGCTAAAGGCATTTCTTGTTCGTTTTTATTCCAATAGATAACTCGATCAAACACTGACCATAGTTTTTTTGTCTTGTATATATTTGTAAAGACTTCGTATAAATCTTGATTTTGTCTTAAGTTAGCTAAGGTTTTATCATGATATAAATCCATAAAAGCTAATCTTCTAGTTTTAGAAATATTTTTACTAGCTATTTCATCTATTAACGCTACTAACTCATCTCTGTCTTCTTTATTAGAAATATTATCTATAACCACAAAACCATTTTGATTAAAAAAACTCATGAAAGCATCGCTGTTTTTAGTAGAAAAAACTATAGGGTTGGTTATAGTTACAGGATGAGTTTGTTTGTTAGTATTTTTAAATGGTATAGTTTGCGGATAAGAAATATTATTTTTTATCTGCATTTTATTATTTAACGTGGTTGAATCTTGACTGTCCAAAGTAGCATTACTACATAGTGTAGTAACAGATAGCAATACCGCAAAAATATATTTTTTATTATTCATTATTTTACCTTATTAGCTCAAGTTACGCAGTAGAGAAAACTGGTAATGTTGCTAACCCATGGATCGAATGAAATTTCACTTTTTTAAAAATACAGTGAGTAATTACATAATATTGTAATCTTAGTGTTGCTTATTACATAAATTGGCGTCACTACCAGAAAATTAGTATACAACAAAGCAATGAATATTGAAATAATTTTTAAAGTAAGCTTCAAATGGTTGGTCTTTGTTAGCTATGGGGCTAACAGGCTTTTCATCAGGTATATTTTGTAGAGATAGATCAATCTTTATTATCCAGATCTTGTTGATTGGGATATAATAGCCCCGCTTCATCATGCAGGCTTTGTAGATCAGGATATATTTTTTGTGTTTGTATATACATATTTATTATACTCCCTCTGAACTACTCCGCCCTAAAGGGCGAAGGTTCTAAATCACTTTAGAACTTTTC
>CAKNAD010000032.1 GCA_929200515.1 Candidatus Gorgonimonas leptogorgiae
TTTCAAATGCTAGATGACATAAAACCTGCATTTTGAACTTCCATGTGTATATAGGGTTCGTTAGAACACTAGCACAGGAAGCACTTGTTTAATCAAGAAGCCCCGTCCTTTTAGGTCGGGGAGCATGTCACGGCTATATTAAAGTAACTGTTTAGCCATTAAATTTTATCGTGTCAACAATAAAATATGCCATATGCTATACTTTAGTTGTTAATGGTGCTATTTAGGTTGTTACTAAACAGCAATTAAGACACAAAAATATGGCATAACGTGTTAAATCTTGCTATTTTCTATAGTAGCATCTGCTGTACACTTTCAGGTAGAAGGTGTGTATAAGGTTAGGAGTTAAATATGACTGAAAAGAAGGCAAATCATCAAAAACAAAGTAATATTTTGTATGACGCTATAGCTTTAGGGGTCCCCTTTAAGGTGCTTCTTTCTGATTATGTTGATGTTGATGTTGATGTACTCATGGAGAACTTGTATAAACTTGCAAGTTCTTTATATGAAGATGGCGAGTATGAAAAAGCAGGACAGTTTTTTGGAATACTTTGTCTGTTAGATTATAACGAGCCTAAATTTTCTATAGGTGCGGGTGCTTGTATGCAAGAGTTAAAAAAATATATGGAAGCAAATTTTTGCTATACGCACGCTACAATGCTAGATGCTGATGATCCTAAGCCAGCATTTCATGCTGGTGAATGTTGCTTAGCTATCAATGATACTAGAGGTGCTATAATTTGTTATGATTTTGTTGTTAAGTCTAAGAATAAAGATCCTCATAGTAAAGAATTGCGCAAACAAGCTACTCATATATTAAAGGTATTAAAAAAAGCTGAATCTTCTAAAGATTAAACTTTAAAACACAATTTATTTAACGTAAATTAGATAAAATGCGGGCTATAAAATAGCACAGTTTCAATAATTAAGATCAATATCGGGTTTTTGTGGTTATTTAGAGTATGCGGTAGTGATCCAAATCGTATAAGATGTGTAATTTTTAAATTTTATCACTATGGTTACAATAAAAGCTTTTTAAAAAGTGACGCAATGTATGATAAAGTTATAGGAATATTTAGTATGATATTTATACCACTAGCATATTTTAGCCTCATTTATCATTTACTCATTGGTTTCATTTTGATCGTCATTACTAGTGTGATTTTGTACATTTGTAACAATATTTAATTTATTAGCTAGTGCGATATCAGGTATATTATCTAAGTTTTTGTTAGTAGTACTTTGTATTTCTGGTTCTCCTATATCTATTGTTTTTATATAGCTAGTCTTGGTATCTGATTTTTGTTTTTTACCAAATAGTATCTTTATTCGTTTACAGATGCTTGTGCAAGGTGAGTTTGTTTCTAGATTATCGTTAACTATGCTAGTGCTAGCTGTTTTATTTTCTGTGTTCATAATTATCCAATATTTACATACACGTGGTATATTAATGTATTAATTTTTATAATTGTTCTAAAATTTTTAATTAAAGTATGGACTAGCCATATCTATTTAGTTAGAATCTTTGCAATATTATGTAAATTTAAAGTAATCGCACTTCTTAAAGTATCATATCATAACATTAAATGCACGAGAGTATGCCAAACAAATGTTGCAACCTATCTGTATATTAGAAACTAGATTAGCTAACCAAATAGCTGCTGGTGAAGTGGTAGAACGCCCAGCATCTGTGGTTAAGGAGTTGTTAGAAAACTCTATAGATGCAGGAGCTACTAGAATTACTATTGAAATAGAATCTGGTGGTATAAAATTAATTCGTATTCGAGATAACGGCCATGGAATAGCCAAAAATCAATTAAATATAGCACTAAGTCGACATGCAACTAGTAAAATAACTAGTATTGATGACTTAGCAAAAATTAGCTCATTAGGGTTTAGAGGTGAAGCTTTAGCATCGATTTGCTCAGTTTCTAAAGTGGTTTTAACTTCTGCTACCGCTAATCAAGCTCATGGAGCACAGGTGAGGGTTGTTGGTAAAGATATGACTGCGGAAGTAACTCCAGCACCTCATGCTCAAGGAACCACTGTAGAGGTAAAAGATTTATTTTTTAATGTCCCTGCGAGGCGTAAATTTTTAAAAACAGAAAAAACTGAATTTTTCCATATTGAAGAAGTTGTAAAAAGATTAGCTTTAGCAAAATTTAATATAGGTTTTGAACTTAAGCACAATGGTAAAAATATTTTAAATTTACCACAAGCCACAGATGAAGCTATAAAAAAACGCCGAATTGCTAATATCATTAGTGAAGAGTTTGCAACTAGTGCGATTGATATCGCAACAGATAACCAAAGTTTAAAGCTTTGTGGCTGGATTAGCCAACCAACCTTATCACGTTCTAATACTGATATGCAGTATTTTTTTATAAATAAGCGCATAGTTAAGGATAAACTAGTAAATCATGCCATTCGACAAGCATATACTGATGTTCTTTACAATGGTAGATACCCTGTTTACAGCCTTTATTTAACAATAGCTCCAGATTTAATTGATGTAAACGTGCACCCAACTAAGCATGAGGTTAGATTTAAAGATAGCGGTAGTGCTTATAAATTTATTGCTGGTGTATTAATGAGGGCTCTTAACGATACTAAGCCTAAACATAATAATGAGGTAGCAGTGGATTTTAATATTGCTAGCGAGCAACCACAATTATCAACTAGTAGCAAGATAAACCTTAGTTCACCGAATTGGCAACCAACAAAAAAATTAACAGTAACAAATAACTATTCACAATCTAATCTGTTTACCCCTTCAGCAAAGCCATTTAATATAGTTGCTGAAAACAAGCACTTAGACACTAATTCTGCAGATAACGAACTAATATTAGAAAACAGCTTCATGTCTAATGAGCCTCATCCGCCAGTTGCGGTTGGAACCTCGATTATTACAGATAATCACTCTTCCTGTATAACAAAAAATACAGATTCTAAAACTATGGAAGAAATCCCGCCTCTAGGCTTTGCGGTAGCACAAATTAAAGGTATTTATATAATAGCTGAAAATATAAACGGTATGATAATTGTAGATATGCATGCAGCTCATGAAAGAATTACTTATGAAAAAATAAAACAAGATTTTTATCGTCATGCTATAGCGTCGCAGCCATTGTTGTTGCCGAAGTCTATTATGCTGAATCCAGAAGAAACTGAATGTGTAAAAAGCAATATAGATAAATTGCAAAAAGTAGGTTTGCACTTAGAACAATCTGGAGAAAATAGCTTTATTATTAGAAGTATTCCTGTGCTATTACAACAAGCAGATATTTCAAAGCTATTAAGCACAACAATCAATGCTATGATTAAGTTCGACACTACTAAAAATATTAATAATGAAATGAATCAAGTGTTAGCAACTATGGCATGTCATGGTTCTATTCGAGCAAATCGTAACATGACAGTTTCAGAAATGAACGCTTTATTACGCGATATGGAACAAACTAATTGTAGTAATCAGTGTAATCATGGTAGACCTACTTGGGTAGAATTTACACTGCAAAATATAGATAAACTATTTTCAAGGGGGCATTGATTTTTAAGGTTATTATCAAATTATATTGGAGTTATACTGTAAATATATACACGTGGCAGTTGGAAATGCGGGTTTTCAGCAAGCGATTATAAGCTTTTAGCCAAGGCAATGCTTTTCCTTGAATTAAACCATTTTACTTAGCCCTAAAACCTAGCATTTTCATCTGCACCTGTATAAATATTAGTTATGCCGAATATTGCTTAGCAGATAATAATCTTTTTGATCTATAATATTGGAATTATAAATAATGGATGAAATTAATAAGCTAGGAGTTATGCCAAAAAAACAAGATAGCATTACTTCAGAAAAACCAACTATAAAAACAAAATTTTCAAGACTTGTAACAGCAATAACCCAAAAAAATTATCTAATAGCTCTTTATAATAGAAAATTGGGCTTTAATAGAAAAGTTCGCTTTAGAAAACTTAACGAGATGAAAATATCTAGCATGCCTTTAAAGACCAAAGATATAAAACGGCTAACATTTGATTCATTAACTACAATAGAGCAAGAGAATCTATTACAGAATGCTGAAATGGCAGCATTGCCTTATTATCAAGATATTTCTAAGATTAATAATATAGCATCTAGTAGTGCAAAAGTATCAGCTACTAATGACTGGGAAATATCTAAAGATATGTCTGCTTTGTTAGTTAATCTTATAAAACAAGACCCAACAGTTAGTAAAAAATTTAAAACAGCTACATTTGATATTAAAAATTCTCGAATAATTGATAAAAAAACGGGGTTAACAGCATATGTAATAGAAAACAAAGCGTCTAAAGAAGTAAGAGTGATTTTTGGTGGTACATCGTCAGGAAAACATGCAGGCGGATTAATAAATAGGCATTTAAATAATTCTAAACAAACTATGGTGCAATGGATAGCTAATATCAAAAATGTTGTCTATAAAAAAGCAGTTCCTGCTAGCTATGATCAAGCTTCTTCTTTAATAGAAACAATGAACAAAGCACTTGAAACCAATAAAAAGACTGATTATAAATTAACAGTAATGGGTCACTCTAAAGGAGCAGCTGAAGCAACATTTGCTGCTTTAACTCAAGAAAATCCATGTAATGCTATCTGTTTTAGTAATGCTGAATTAGGAACAGCGGCTTTAAGTAGAATACCAAGAGAAAATCTTAAGAAAGCTGATAGTTTAATTAATAGTTACTATATAGCAGGAGATATTGTGCCTAATATTAGCAGAGGATTTAGATCTTTAGCTAAATTAGGAACTTTTTATAAAATTCCTTCGGCTAGTAAATACAGCTCGTTTATTGATAGACATGATAAATTTTTTAAACACATCAGATCTTTTGTTAAGCTCTAATCAGCACTCTTAAAAAATCTTTTTGGCTTTTAAACTGTGTTACTACTTTTTAATTTAGCACTAATATGTAGGTGCCTTGTTTAATAAGCCAAAAATTACTTGCTGAAAAGACGATCTCTAGGTGGAAGGTAAAATATGCTATTAAGATACCGTTTTTACATTACAGAATCTGTCTCAGGGTCAAATTCAGTATATTCATCTTCATCTGAATCAGAGGAATTATCGTCATCTGCAACATAGAAATTATCTTCATTTTGTGTTTTATTTGGAGCTAATATCTTATCGATATCTACTAATGTATTTTTATCTATAATTGGTGGGGCTTCAGATTCAATATCTTTATCTTCGCTATCATCAATACAAACACCAGTGTTATTATATCTGGTTAGTTGATCAAACTGTTCTTGTAATATTTTTTTGTTTTTAGGGTTGTTGTAGTGTCCTTCAATATCTAATCCTTTGTTATAAAACATATCTGCAAGGATAGCTAAAGAAATATTATTTTCTGTAATGCCATATTGTTTTCTTATTTCAATATAAAATACATTAGCAGTAATGAAAATTATAGCGGTAATTACACCTATTATAGGTAAAGATATATGGAATAGAAATACAGGAATGGATACTAAAGCTATTATCAATGATGTTTTAATAGCAGTGTATAGAATAGTTTTGAAAAGCTTTAATATTTCTTTAAGTAGCTCTTTTGCTGCCCCTGGTTCTTTTTTTATAACATTTTTTATAGCGTTATACATCCTATTAAACACTCTAGTATAACTTGTAATCCATCTAAGACCATAATTTTCTAAAAATGTTTTTATTGGATTCTTAGTCGGAGCTTGGTTATCTTTGATAGCGGTAAATAGATAAAAAGTAACGCTGGTTGCCATATGGGTACCGCCTTTTTTTGCAGTTTCCTTAGACACGGTTTCACATATTTTTAACAATGACTTTTGTGGTAATATAGTAGACATTGCACTTAGAGTGATTAAACCATAATCATTAAAGCAACTTAATACTTCTTTAAGAAATAGTATCTTTTTTATAGTTAGAGCTATATCCGACATGTTTTTTAAATTATCATCAAAAAGAGGTATATCGCCTTCTTGGTCTATAAGGTCATCAATAAATCCACTGTCATTTATTTTTCTTGATATATCCTGTAATAGAGTAGATATCACAGCATCTTTTCCAAAAATATGTCTTAAAGCAGGAATAAATCTATATAACTGAGTAGCCAGCTTTTTGAAAAGTGCTGGATCACGTTTAAATACTTCAAGTATGTACATTAGTCTAAAGTGAAACAAGATTCTTAGCTTCTTAAAATTATTAACAACAAAACTAGAGTCTGGATCCATTGCTTCATCTAATTGGTTAAGTTCCTTTTCTTCTAACTCAAGTGTAATATTTGATTTTTCGCTATCTTTTCTAGAAAAAAAAGATTTAAACATAGACCAAAAGTTATAACCTAAGGATTCTTTTACCATTTCATGAAGATTATCTTCTACTATCTCCTTTGCTGATGGCTCATAACTTATGTGCGGTTTAGAAAAATTACTCCGTATATTATTTGATATTCTATATAAAGACTTATTCTTATATCTTACCTTATTAGAAATAAAAACCTTCTGTTGCATATCATTAAAATCGTTGGCATCTATTAATTTACTTGTATAATCACTGTCATGTATTATATCAGATATTTCAGACTTTATTAATTCTTGTTGTTTTTTTAATAAATCAAACTGAGCGTTTTGTAATTTAATTTTTTGTTCTTTGCTTGCTTTCCCATTATTATATTGTGAAAGGTAATCAACGTAATCTACTATATAGTCCAATAATTCTTGTATTAGTTTATCACTTTTTTCTGTAGATTGTAAATATGTTAAAATATCTTTTTCATCAAGCTTTTTAAGTAAGATTATTCTTTCTGGAATATCTTTTTTTGCGTTTGCTGTTGCTTCTTTCAGCTGATACTGCATATCTAAATATCTTGATATTATACCTGTTTTTGTTGTAGCTAATAACTGAGTTAACTTGTTTATGCTAGTAGATTTATAATCTTTATCATTTGGTTTATAATTATTATTTGGTTTATAATTATTGTTTAATAAATCAATAGTTCTTTTACAGGCATGAAACTGCTGTATTGTTGTTAATATTTTATCATTTGAACTAGCTAGAGATAATTGTTTTTCAACCATTTTCACTTGTATTTCTATTAGCTCTTTTTCAATAGTTGTCTTAAAATAGTTCTGTTGATCTGATGTTAATCCTGAAAAAAATTCATTAATTGACTCTGATGTATTATTCATGGCTACTACAGATTGTAGCATTTTATTAGCTATAGTCTTATGTTTACTATTTAAAGTGCCTACTTCATTATGAATGGAGGCATATATTAAGGCTCGATTATAAATTAATTCACCAGCTATCTCAGGTTTTTGCTCAATAAATAATTGTAATAGTTCTTGATTTTTTAATTGATTTTGGTCTGGTAGGGTAACAGCTGAGGAATAAGTAGTTGTAGCTTCGTTTTCTACATTCTCGATTGTTTTGAGTATTTGTGAGATGCATTTGCCGTGTTTATCAACTAAAGAACTTTTATATAAGTTATCTAAATTTTTAAGATTATCATTACTAGAGCTTTTTTTGTCAATGGTGTTGATACTACAATTAGAGCTTATAGTATTATTAGAATTTTTTGATGCGAGTAAAAGATTCAGCAGTTTTGCACCTAATCCAATTAAGTTGTTTTTTTCATCGCATTCATCAATCAACTTTATAAGGTTTTGTCTCTCTTTAGGATCAGTTTTACATTTATTTAATGATGACTTTAATTGTTCGATATGAGATTTTAATTTCTTGTTATTTTTACGGTTATTATGGGTTTCTAAAGCATTAATTCTCGTTTCTATTACTTTAATAAATAAATCTTGATTATCATCTTCTCCTGTCACTAAAGAATAAACACCATCTGATTGCGAAAGTATATTTGCTATATCAACATTTTTTTGAGAAATAATATTTATTAAATTGGCATCATCTGTAAGCTGGTTATTAATTCCAATTTTTTCTCCAAGGAGTTTCTTAAATTTATCTATAGCTTGATTATCTAGTGTTAATTCAGGTTTATTTTGCTCTGTTTTATATATTTGTCGGCTATGGATATTTTTATATGGAGGATTAGTCGAAGCATTATTTGCTACAAATCCTATGGTATTTTGAAGTGTTGTTGGAGAATTATCAGTTGTTTGATTGGTGGTATTTGGTTCATTTGTAGGTGTTTCTTGGACTTGATTTAATACTTGGATTTGACTTAATCCTTGGTTTTTTCTTACTGACGCCATAAAAAGTCCTTTTTTATCAATGACCGCTATGAAAAATAGCTGGTAATAAACCTAAACTATATAATGTAAAATCAATATATCTTTTTCAATAAGATATATTTTTAGTATTTTTCAAGATTACACATTTTTAAGTGAAAACTGTGTAATAAATTAAATTGCTATTGCAGATTATAACTATAGATGGCTAAACTAATAACTAGTTTATTACTTTCTTTAATAACAATAGTATGTAAAATTACGTATTCACAACACTACCTAAAATTTAGCTTGAATATAACATAAAAAAAAGTAAAATTCTAGAGTTTTTTAAGTTTATTATGAAAATAAGCTACGAGATTATATATTTATCAAAATCACATTAATACATATTTTGCTAATATGCTTTTTGTGCTAGATAAAACATTAGAAAAGAGCGAAAATATACGTATTTATCATTATCTTAGCTATTTATGATGCAAATCTCTATACTTTTAGATAACTATGCTATCTTTTATTCTAAAATAGTGTTTAATTTTATTCTTTTTTATGCTACAATATGTTCTATCATGTTAAAAAGGATGTTATCATGCCAAATAGAATATACACATTAGGTCAAAAAATTATACAAGTTCCTAAATTTATAGCTAACTGTATATTCAGCTTCGGGTCTTATATAGTATCAAAATGTGAAAAGCTTATTAATTACATAACCCATAAAAACAATGATTTTCCTGATGATCCCGTTATAAATAGAGATATTACCAATGCTAACCCAGAGCATGGTATAGTTACAGACACAGAAGGTTTTGTCTGTAATCCAGAAAATATACAGAATCAATTAACTAAAAAAGGTAAAGAACTAGAGACTAAACATTTTAATGAAGTGACAAGTCTTATTTTAGATAGAAGATATGTAAGAAATGATAATACTAACTATCTACTAAATGCTGTTTATCGGTATATTACACAATTATGGGCCAATATAGCAGGACAAGAAGAGTTTAATATTCGTCTAGACTTAGCTGATATTTTAAAAGTTATAAAATCTGATACGATTGATTATAATAATATTAGTTTTGCATCTGCAAACTCTCAGACTACTGATGATAATTATATTAGTTTTATAAATATGATGCTCAATTTGTATTATATCAAACAAGATAGTCAGGATATTAAAGAATGTGCTAACCTCATATTAGAAATACAAAAGTTTTTATATAATGTAGGGGATATTAAGAATTTAATGGAAGTGATAGCAGGATCACAACTAGCTATGCATGGTGCCAACCTATATGGCAGTAAGGAAAAAGAAAAAAATTATCTAGTGTTATTTTTTAGCTTAGTAGCCACGGTCTTACCAAGCAAAATAGAAAGTGATATTATTTTTAATACGCCAGAAGATCTACAGCATACCGTAAATAAAATTTCTATGTTTCAGGAAATTAGTTGTTATGCTAATAAGTTGTATTTAAATTCTATTAATAACAAAGAGTCTCTTTCCCCTACAGATTGTTATTTAATAGTATATTCATATCTAGCTACAGAACAGGATATAAAAGTAAACTTAAAATTACCCAAAATTAGTGCGAGATGGAAACAAACTCTGCAGCAAGCTAAGAAAGAACTCACAAAAAATATAGATTTAACTAAGATTATCGAAAAAGAAAATTTATTACAATTAGAACGCAGGCAAGAAATAGATAAGTATTTATATAATGAGTTACCAATAGATCCAGAGAAATACGAATCAAAAGATGTAGAATGCATTCTCACTAGTTTAACCCCAGCAGATACAGAACAAAATAATTTTGTTAAATACGAAAGACAATTTTATACATATGATGCATTTAGAACGCTGTATATCCAACAAGGTAAAGAACCCTGCAGTCGGTCTGAAATTGATTTAAGTAATTTGCAACGTGTTATTTATACAGCTTCTACTTAAAGAGTAGTAACTTGGTTTAAAGCCAAAAGGACTTTCCCTCTAGGAGGGGCGGGCAATTAAAAAGAGTTAATTCTCATCGTTAAAACACCTTGAAATGCATTTGCATTCGGGCAGTATTTTGCCTCGAATTAAACCATTTTACTTAGCCCTTAAACCTAGCATTTTCATCTGCTACCTGTATATACAAGATTTGTAAGAGGCTTATAGCTAAATTTATCGCTTATTAAGTTTATTATTGAATTGATATCAGCAATATTGATTACATCATGAAAATATTCAAAACATAAAAAGTATTCAGAAAATTGATTATTTGCTCTATACTCTAATATTTTATCTTTATAGTCGTTGTGGAGTTGATACCAAATGTTTTCTTCAGTTGCTGGTAGTTTATTCTGTTGTAATTGTTGAGTTATGTTAACTTTCATAACCGTTAATACTTCGTTTAATATAGGATTATTTTTACTATTTGTTACAATGCATTCACACAAGCAAAATAAAAGTTGATGCTTCATATTAAGAGCAGATTTTCTTCTGTTATAGTTTATTGCTACCATACCAAAATCAGATAGCTTAATTTTTTGTTGCTGAAAAAATATTAATAGATTACCACAATGAATATCTAGGTGATGTATTTTATACTTTATACATGCTACTATTGCCAATAAAGCTTCTTTGATAATATAGGCTAAGTTATCATTACTTAAAAAAATATTTGGTTCATTAGCTACAAATTTATCATTGTAACTACTAAGTGAAATATCACCAAGTTCTAAAATAATACGATGTGCTCCCTCTTCCATATTTTTAAAAGCAGCTATTAGTTGAACTATATTAGATTGATTCTTCAGTTTTAATAATGACTTGACTTCATAGAAAAAAGATATATTTACTGGAAGTACTTGATAATCATCAGGTATTTCATCTAAATTTTTTAATGTTTTTATTGCTATATTTTGTACAGAGTTATTAGTTATATTTTTTAGTACTCCTGTTGTTACATTGCCAAAATAGCCATCCTTTAAGTAGCCTTTGTGAACGGTTATGTTTGTTTCTAATGCTTTTGATTTGTTAATAAATGCATCAATCTCTGTTGTGTTATGCTTGAGTCTATTAACGATTTTTTTTTGGGCAATAAATTGATTTTTAGCTGCGTTAAAATCAATTACAGGCTGTCGTTGATTTATAGTTGGTTGAGCTATATATTTCTTGTATTCAGGGTTTGTGTTATTTACCCAAGAACAGCCAATAGTGTTCGATACCGTGTTTATAGTTGGAGTATGCATATAATTACTACTATTAAAATTGTTTATATATTTTTACCTGAAGATGCGTCTTCAAGTAGAATGTGTGTATGTTTAGTATATAAAGAATTAATTATCAATAAAATTTCCTAATGTTTGAAAAAGTTCAATGTTGCTATCTTTTAAGTTTTTTCCAATATAAGTTAATAATATATCTATTCCTTTAATACAAAGATGAAGATCATCTACACATAATATATCGTTTCTAGTATAAGATGGCATATCTTTATGTAGGTAAAAAGGCTTATTATCGGTTTTAGTAGTTTTATATACTAGAGTAATATCTATCAATACAACTTTAGCTTTATCAGAAGTATTTCTAGATATTACCCATTCTTGTAAAATATAATTTGCATAATCTATTATAGCAGGTTCAGGAGCATACTGATTTCCATGTGCATTAAAAGATACTTTAGGTATATTTCCTAAGATAAAACTTATTTTCGAATTACAATTATTATTTAAGAAATCAAGTAACTTTTTTAAGGTTTTTATCTTTTTATGCTCACTTATTTCTGAAATTTTGGTTTCTTGTTCATCAGTTGTTTTGCTGTATATAATCCAAAACATCATATCTATACCTAGTATTACATTTGCATTATTGCCGTGAGCATGATTCATTTGTAGCATAAGATAAAACAAAGGATCGCTTATTAGTTGATATAAATGCAAAGCAAGAATATTAGGCATTTTAATATAATAAAAGTAAGTTTTATTGCTTTCATTAAATGCATTAAAACTATTAATAATTTTTATTTTATCTTTATAGTTTATTATTCTTGTTGTTAATTTGTCAGCTATACTAGATTTAGTGTATAAATAATTGGTAACATATTGTAAGCGTTTTCTAAAGCGGGTGAATACTCCGTAATTGATAAAATTATCAACTTCATGTTGAGAGAAACCTATTATTCCAGCTGTAACGCTAGAGCCTACGGTAGCTATAATTAATTGTTGTTGCTCATTAACAGCAAAACACAAGTAATGTATACAAATAACATTTATTATTAATACATTTATTATTAATTTTATTTTCATATAATGTTTAAAATTTAATAGTAATTCTATACAAGAAGTAGGTGAAATTATTATAAAATAGTTACAACGGTAAAAAATTTAAATTATCTATAAGTTATGTAGCAGTACATAAAAGCTGAAACATACTACCAGGTGTATATAGCTATTGAAATTAAAAATTGCGTTAAATAAAAATTTGTATTGAATTTTTTGCTAACAATATAGTCTTCGTAGTAACATACTAAAATATTAGTTGTTAATAAAACTTAAAAGATAATACAAAAAATACCATGTTTTTGATAAAGATCAAGGTTTTTTTATACAGCAGAGCTAAAATTAAATAATAAAAGTTATGTGATGATAATAATACTGTATTATATCATAGAGGGTAATTACAATGAGTTCAAATATAAAATTAACCAATTTATTAATAACAGTTCTTGCAGATACTCAAGTTTTGTTATTAAAAACACAAAATTATCATTGGAATGTTCGTGGAATTAATTTTAAATCTTTGCATGATCTATTTGAAGAACAATACTTAGAGTTGTTTTCTGCAGTAGATGAAATAGCTGAAATTATAGGAAGTTTAGGCAGCAAAACGACAGCAACATGGAAAGAATATACTCAATTAACTTCACTATCTGAAGGTGATTCTAGCTTGAAATCTATCGAGATGATAACAGACCTAGCACGAGACCAACAGACTATTAGTGATAATATCAAACATTGTTTAGAAGAAGCTGAAACAGTAAAAGATGATGCCACTGTAGATGCTATGACAGCAAGACTAGCAGTACACCGTAAAAATCACTGGATGCTAACTAGCTTGATAGAAGACAATTAGTAAAAATTGATTAGTAATGTATACACACATGGCAGTTGTAAATTCTAGGTTTTATAGCTAAATAAAAATGGGTATCTAAAGAAAAATATATCCTTGAGTCAACAGTTTATAGTCTGTTATTTAAACCAGATTTTTAATTGCCACCTATAGATTAAATAATTATAGATGTAAGTAATGAATTATAATACCGATATGCATCCTGTAGCCATAGATTTATCGATAGCAAACCAAAGTATTGTGACGGCTGTTAAAGATAAAAGATACAACACGCTAAGAGAAAAACAGCCAAAAATACATATTGCGAGTAAAATAAATAGCTATATAAATACTGACTACAAAATAAGAAATAATAATTTTTCACTTAGAGAAGTTAAAATTATAAGTAGTGGTGGTTCTGCTGAAGTTTATCTAGTTATTGATGATAAAACTAAAAAGAAATATGCTTTCAAGAAATTTTTTTCAGGCAAAGATTTATCTTGTGAATTATGTTTTTTTCAAAAAGTAGATCCCCACCCTAATATAGTTAATTTTTTTGGATTGAGCAATATAAATAAAAATTGTGGTTTGGTTCTATCTTATATTGATGGTTTAAATTTAAGCCAATTAACTAAATCTCTTAGTGAAAAATATATTAATAATTTATTATCTCATTCTGAATTTTGGGGGACTATACAGTATATTTTTTATCATATTCTTTTAGGTGTTATGCATATACATAAATATAAATTTGCTCATCAGGATTTAAAGCCTTCTAATATTATTTTAGATAAAGAGAGTTTAACACCTATAATTATAGATTTTAACAGGTCTCATGAATGTGGAGAAGTGTTATCACCAGGAAAAGAAGAATATGCCTCGCCAGAGTTTTTTACCTCTAATGGTAAAGCAAAAATTAGTGAAATAACAGATAGCTACAGTATAGGACAGTTATTATATCACATATATTTTTCATCAATAAGTCCTGAAACTGCAAATACATTTCTTGCGGGAATAAAAACAGAAGATTTAACATCAAAAGATGGAAATATCATGCTGTTACGTATGCGAGCGGCATTTATAGAGTACGTTAAATTAAATAACGATGGACAGTATAATACAGCTATAAAAGCTTTGTCTCATAAAAATATAGTTGGATTAAATTATGAATTTAATAACCATAACAATCATGATACTAATAAATTAGTGGGATGCTATCATGAAGGTTATAAGTCAGAAGTAGTTAAGTTTATCAATGCATGCATGCACCCTAACCCAAATTTAAGGTTAACAGTAGATGATGCTCTACAACATCCTTTTATAACAGATAGAGTTATGGAGGCTGATCATGTTAAGAGTCTGCTAAAAGATATTTGTTTTGAAGATTCATTAAAGGAGAAGACAAATATACAATTTTAGTTATTTAATATACCTAATAAATGAAAACTAGCACTTCCAATTGCCACGTGTATAGGTGTTTCTTCAGTATTTTGCCCTGAATTAAATATTGTTACTACCCTTAATAAAAGGGTAGAGTATTTGTTTTACAGTTTTGTATTGTTGTTAGTAGCTATGATTTTATTCAGCATATCTTTGACTGCGGTTGCAGTTGGTCTATTTTCTGGGTTTTGTTGATGGCAAGCATTAATAACGTTAATTAATTCATTTAATATCTCTAAGTCAGCTTGTGATAGTTGATTACTTATAGAAGTATTTTCATCTATAGACATAGCAACTGCAGTTTCATCTTCGAGATGTCGGTTAGATATACTAAATTGGTTGTTAAACAAATTTGCTTTTTTTTGTTCTGCTTGGCTATAAGCATCAATTGAAACATTATTTGCTACTGTTAGACGATTAACATCAAATTCTTCGGGGTGACACAGGTATAGCAGCCCAGCAAAAACCATACCTAAAGAATAAATATCTCCTTCAAAAGTTATATTAGTATAACTCCATTTTTGGTCTTCTCCTAAAGGAAAACGAATTTCAGGAGCATGATAAAAGTTATTATAAAAAGTGAAATTTTTTCTACCTAACCCGCTAATACTATCGTCAAGTACGCTAAAGCGTTCGAAATTAGTTAAGACTGTTTTATCTAATAAAGTGAAAAAGTTAGTTAATTTTATATCGCCATGAGCTATATTATTTATATGTAAAAACTCTACTGCTTGAGTAATATCATACATATAAGATAACAGGTTATTAATATTATAATGAGGTTGTTGCTGCTTCATTGTATTTAATAAGCTGTTATCAGGTGTTTCTAATAACTCCATATCATTTACTACAAATGTACCTAGTATATTAGGATTATCAAGATGCCTTTGTACATTTATTTGCCGAGAAACAGCCCCTGCCATTTCTAATAATTGATTTATCTTTGTAGTTGCCTCTATAGATTCGCCTTCTTTAGGTATTATTTTTATATGTTTAGTATTTAAAAAGGGTAACATTCCTAGCTTTTCTGTATTTTCTACCATTGAACTCTGTAATTTAACTGCTAAAAAATCAGTAAACCAAGTGCTATATATAGGTGTGGTTTCTATATTAATCTCGTTGTCGTTATTATTAATAGTATTAGATTTAAATAAGCGTAATATATACTCTTCTTTAGTATTCATATCTACTAACTCAGGACGATTTTCACGTGTTATTCGATATAATTTAATAAATGGATAGTTGTTTGAAGGAAGTTCAGTCAGCGAAATTATACTAGACTCATCTTTAACTTCGGAATATATGATAGTTAAGTTTTCTTCAAAGCTGTTATCTAAATCTAAAATATTTAAATAAAAATATTGATTGTTTGTATCATTAGCAAAAATATTATTAGAGTAGGCTAATAATAAGCTTAAGCTAGTTAAGACAATTTTTTTCCACATGATTTCACCTTAATTTATATACATTAACTGTTATTCTGCTATGGTTTTTTTATATTAGAACTAAAACTAGCTAAACAGCCAGTAGCTCGGTAGCTATTAGTAGACATTGTTTCTATTAAGTTTATAAGTTTTTCGTAAAATCTAATTGTAGCATAACACAAAGAATTAACTAAAGGTTTGCCTTGATAAACACTTACAGAAAAAGCTACAAGGCCTGCTAATCTAGGTATTGTTTTATCAAAGTAAGTTTTTCTTTAGTTAAAAGGGGCATGATAATGAATATTCATAAATTCTTCTTTATGTTTATGTTTATGTTTTAATTAGTTATATTTCTTTGACTTATTATATAAACATTAGTTCATTTATTTTTTCATTAGAAGACTATAATTATCTATAACTATACACGCGACAGTTGGAAATGCGGGTTTTCAGCAAGTGATTATAAGTTTTTAGCCAAGGCAG
>CAKNAD010000033.1 GCA_929200515.1 Candidatus Gorgonimonas leptogorgiae
ACTAAACCTGCGAAACACTGCCTTAGCTAAAAACTTATAATCACTTGCTGAAAACGCGCATTTCTATCTGCCACGTGTATACATTACTTTTTAAAATTAATAACGCTATTGCGTTCTACCCAAGATTTACCTAGAGGTACAATCTCGGTAACATGTATTGCATAGTCATCGATTTTAGTTATTCTGCCATGATTTCTGCCTAAGTAGTCTCCTACTGTTACGTTATAAATGCGACTATCATTATTAGGTTTGACCAATGCCCAATGTTCTTCTTTATCGTTAAGAGAGCCTACCATAATAAAAGTTGTTAAATCAAAATTTTCTAGCTCAGATTTTTTACGATTAAAGTCGGGGATTACTTTGTTTTTATCATTGCCTAGTATAGTATAATTTAATGGATCAGCAAAAGGACTTCTCTTTTTTGTTGCTGTGTATTGTTTTTCTTTTGGCGGTGCTAATTTTTCTACACCCTCAACATCTTCCGAAGGCATAGAGTCTACCTGTTTTAAAAAAGCTGCTAAGTCATCATGGTTGCTATTATAAGAGTTACAACCTGCAACTAAAACAGCTATAAGTAAGAAAATATAATTATTAAAATGCATTAATTTTCTCCCTGTTTTTGGTAGCGATAAGTTTTTGCAACTATATTTAATGTTAATACGCCGTCATGATTATTTTTAGAAATTTCAAAATCTTCTAGTGCTACTAATCGGGAAAGATTAGATATTTTGCTAACAAAATTACCAAACTGATGATAATTACCTTTTACCGTAATATGTATAGGTAAAACTATGTAATAATCTTCTTGTTTTTCTTCTTTTAATCTAATTAAATCTATATTTAAACCAGAGCTTTTAGCAGAGTTACTAATGTCTTCTAATAAGGATGGAACTTCAGTATCGGTTGGCAATTGCGTAATGATACTCTCTAGCATCTTTTTGATATCAGTTACTTGTTGTTGTATAGGTATTAAATTAGCAGACTGAAAATATTTGATTTTATATTCATTTTTTAGTTGCTTCTCTTTTAAAGTAGCAGCTACTTCTTTGCTCTCTATATTATCTAAATACAAAAAATTGCCTAGCATAATTGTTATGATAAAACAAAAAACACAGGCGAATATTTTAAATAAATATGGCCATTGTCCTGGCTGTTGTAAATCTATATTAGCAAAGTCAATACTTTTTAAATCATCTATGATTTTTTTTATATTCATTATTATTCCATATAAGCAATCAAAGTTGACGTATTTTTAAATTAAATTCATTCCATTCTTCTTGATGATACTGGGTTTTTTTTACCGATGTTAAACTAGGCTCATCGAATAAAGTAGATTCATCCAGATTACGCATTAATTGAGAGATATCATTGTTAAACTTCGACAGTCCAACTATGTTTATTTCTTTGGATATTAATACAATTTTTTGGAAAAAAATATTTTTAGGAGTAAGTTCTACTAAACTATTGAATATATCTACTATAGTGCTTCTATTGACAAATAGGTCATGTATAGTTGTTAATTCTTTTAATAGCTTATTTTTTTCATCGGTTGCAGTTTTTAAATCTGAGATTTTAATATTTAAATGATTAACAGAACCTTGTAAGAATTTATTACGGTTCAGTTGCTGCGATAAGTCACCAGATTTAGCTATGTAAAGGAAAAAAACAACAGTTATACCTAAAAAAACACTTAATATTAATGCTATAACCGTTTGTTTTTGTATTTGCTCCTTGCGCTTATTGCGCCAAGGCAATAAATTAATTCTTATCATTAATGATGCTCCTTAAAGATAAACCATAAGCAACAGTAAAAATAGATGCACGCTTCAGCAACTCGCTATTTAATTTTGCTGTCTGTTTAATATGATTTAATGGATTAACAGTTATTATTGGTTTATTAAGCTTGTTTTTTAAAGAACTTTGTAAACTTGGTAATGCGCAACAACCTCCACTAACAAATAGTTTATCAAAATTTAATTCATTGGTTGCGGAGTAGAAAAGTTGAATTAATTGTGATATTTGATTCGCCAATGAAATACAAAAAGGGGTTTCAATATTTTTTTTATAATCTTTGGGTAATTGCAGGCTGAAATATTTTGCTTCTGCTTCATCTAAAGTTAAATTATAGGTCAACCTTATTTTCTCAATTAACTGCATAAAACCAAACTTTAACTCCCTTGAAAATACCACTTCGTCATTCATTATCGCAAAAAATTTAATAGAGCTACTGCCTATATCTACATGACAATTGGCTATTTTATGGTTTGTAATTTGTTGGTAAATAAGATTATTTATTGCAAAAGTTTCTACATCTACAGTTGTTACATCTAATCCAGCTTGTATGCAGGCATTTAATCTAGAATCTATACCATGTTGTTTGCAAGCAACAATGACTATTTTTTTTTTATCTTGTTGTTCTGTTACATCAGCTACAGTATAAAAATCTAAAGATACATCTCCTAAAGATGATACTGGAAGGTATTGATCTAAATCCTCATTTATTTGAGTAAATACTTCTTCATCGGTTAGTTTGCTATCTACATATATAGTCTTAGAAATCACTAGTGATCCTGGGATAGCAATCACTGCTTTTTTATTTTTAATATTAGCTGTAGTCATAGCTTCTGATATAGCGGCACTAACAGCATCTATATTATGAATATTATGATCAACTATAGAGTTTTCAGGTACTTTAGCATATCCTATGTTTTTTAACTGAACCTTTCCCTTGTTATTGTTTAATTCGACTATTTTTATAGCTTTTGAGCTAATATCAATTCCTAAAGCTGGTTTTAATTTATTATTAAAAATACCTAGCATATAATTTCCTTATACATATATGAACACCATCACATTAATTGCAATAAAATTACTAACGGTAATTATTAGTTAAAGTTAATGTGAAAATCAATTAGTAAAAAAAATATATTGGCTATTTTAAAGTATTTGACATGGTGTTATATATTTTTATCTTAATTTATCTTCTTTTTCATTGAAGATACATTTTTTCAAATCTTAGTAAAAAAAATAATTTAAGGCAAAATGCTACTCGAAGATAATTGCATTTTAATGTGTGTTAACGATGGAATAAGCCTTTTTAATAGCCCTGAAACCTAGCATTTCCATCTGCCACCTGTATATACGATTTTACTGAGGTTAATGCAGGTAACAAAGCTTGGTTTGTTATTTGATAAGTATCTGGTAGTGGGATATGTCAGTCATATTGACTCTTTTTTTGATTTTTATTTAAATTAATAAAGAAGGCTATTTTTTTAACACTCTTTATATTAGAGTTTTATATTCATTATTATTATTTTTTAATTTTAAATATAGTATTTCTTTAGGCTGATGAATGCTATTATTGATTTTTTACATCGCTGTAATAAGTATTAAGCGTTGTAATTGATCTATTAGGTGTATATGTTATATAAAATAACTACTTGATAACTAGCTTGAATATTCAATGAATGCTGTAGTAGTTAAATAATTGATATCACTTTTAATAAAAATTAAGAAAGATGATGAATAAAAAAAATGCACTAATGATAACAATGATAAATTTATTCTTTTACTCTATTGCTTATGCTATAGATAACAACATTCAAACAGTTGATGAAGTAAATATAAAGAATAATGCTATAACGACAAGTCAAGAAAAGAATACAAACCGCAAAGAAGAAATAAAGCAAGATGATTTAATATTAGATAGAAATAATAATAAAAATTATTATTTTATTCCTGGTAAAGGATTATTAACTATATCTCAAAATGAGGAAGAAAACCGGCAAATATTATTAGATATACTAGATGAAGAATTAAACAATCCTGATTTTAATCGAATTAACGGTAATTATATTGGCATCAAGTTAGTTATTTTGGTTTTAGCAATAATTTCTAGTGGTAGTGAAAATTTATTGCTTACTAATAATAAAAATATAACTGCTGAACCTATTATTGCAACACAAATAGGAGTGCCTATTTGTACAGAAAATATGTATTTAGTTATAGATAACTTTATGTTAGAAATAAAAAACGGAATAAAAAGTTATATAAAGCAAGCATCACAAAAAAAATTAAAAACTTTATTTATTATAACTAAAATTGTTGTAAGTATAACCCTAGCTTACCTTGCTGCTATAGTTGAAACTAAAACTGCTGGAGATGGTTACAGGTGGCTATTTTCACATGTAACATCTGATGATACTAGTTTAGATGCAGCCTATTACTATGGTCGTTATTCACGATTGCTATTTTCTGTAAATTTATATGGTGTTTTTTTTAATCAATTAATAAATGAGTTGTTATCAAAGACGGGTATTGGATATCTATTTAAATCTTACCCACCACCAACTAAAAATTTTAATCAGTTACTAATGGCTTCACATGTAGATAATTTGTTGTTAATGGTAAATCAAGAAGATATAGAATTTTCTAAACATAATATTTCAAGTTATATTAAAGCTAATAATTTAAATTCTAGTTTTAATATTGCCGACATGCAAGATATTTTAATTAATCAAGTATCTGAAAAGAATAAAAAATATAATGTGTTTATTAATGTATCTAAAATATTAATTATAGGAGTAACTACTGTTTTTTGTGGGGTATCTTTTAAACAAATATTTTCTGCTAGGCTAATGTTAGAAAACTTTGTAGAGCAGATAGGTAAACATACTAAAGGTAATATTGTATTTTATTTAAAAAATGGTGCTGAAATTTCATGCTCTAGCACTGTAGCTTGTGTAAATAATTTAGATTTTACTTCAATATTAATTACTGATAAACAAATTAGCGAGTTACTAGGATCAGATGATATTGCTATTATGTCGAGTATGTTATCAGGTATATCTATAGCATCCTGTGCTGCTGTTATAATATTAACAGCGCTAGATTCAGCCGTTAAACTATCAAAACATAGTCGTTATAAAAAAGCTTTAAAAACAGCATATTGGAAACATAATAACCTGTTGCCATATTTATTTTGTATTATTACAGTTCCACCTATGTATTATGGTATAAAGAATATTATAGATACATACCCTGTAGCAGAAAAATATGATTTATTTTTAACTAGCATAAAAAAGGATCAATTATTAACAACTAAGCAAGCTATGATTATAGCTATTAGCTGTGTTTCCTTAACTATAGCTAAATATATTCCTTTTGTTGCTAATTTTCCACGAGTAATAAAATATTTAATAAAAAAACTATAAATTATTTGTGTATTTAATTTAATAAAAAATTTTGGTAAAAATAATGTATCAGCTACCTAACAAGTATTTTATATTAATGTTATCTTTAACTATATTAATACTAAAAACAAACTCAGTACAAGCAGTTATAGAGGGTTCTTTAGTCGTTAAAATGAACTCACGATTTTGTCTAATGATAATATATCATGATATAAAAGATGCAGAATTAAGCAACAGCAATATAATAGCACAGTCATGTTCTGTAGTAATAGAAGATAAAGTAGATAATGTTCTTCAAGATAATAATCACGACGAAGCACTAATAAAAATTAATGTAGAAAATTTAAAAGATAAATTAACTAAACTAGATAACCTAGATGAAAACTATTTTTTTAATATAAATTCTATTTTAATTGGTTGTTGCTATACTATAAAAGAAGCACGAAATAAGCAGTCTATATATGAAAGTTTTTTCAATAAATTAGATAGCGCTTTAGTTACTAGCGGATTTATTATTAATTATAATAATATTGTAATTTGTAATACAGATGAACTATTAGCACAAATGGCTTTAGAGTTCAGCACTAAAAAAGCTATAATTAATAATAAAGATAACAGTAATTTACTGCTATTAAATGCAGAAACTGGTAATAATTTAAATACCGAATGTATATATATACCAACTAATAACAATAAAAGTAATAAAATAAATTTTATCGCAGAATCAAGAGTAAATATATTACAAGAACAATTTGATAAAAATATTAGTTTTTTATATCATTCTAACTATGCTACAGAATCTAATTTACTTACTAAATGTGAAAATGTTCCCAGATTACATTCATTTCATAAACCTTTTAATATATATAGAGTTTATCAATTTACTAAGCATCAAGTTTTAGATTTTATACTAGTTCAAGACTATAGATGCTTTGATGATAATATTTATTCATTCGATAGAAGGCATGAAATAAAAATACAAGATAGACTTTCAAAGAGGAATAAAAAAAATTTAGATTATATTAGTGAAATTGTCAATACTAATATAGATGTATTGAGTATCTGGATAATTAATAATAATGAAAACCCTACTATATTGATGGGAGAGTTATTATTAAGCAATGCTGTTTTTAGTTTTTATCAAGAGTATTTGTTACAGAAGCTTTCTAAAAATATTATAGATAAAGTTTATCTTACTAATTATGAAGATTTTTATCTAACATTACTATTAGCATCTCAAAAGATTAAAGCAGATGCAAATATAACCCAATGTAATGGTGTAATATATAAAACATGGAGAATAACTGCTAGCAATAAAAAATAATTGAATTTATTTTTCATAAATTAAGGAACTTTAAAAAATAAAAGTTATCTTATTATTATTAATAATAGTTTTATTAAAGAGGAAAAATAAAGCCTTGATATACACGGTGTATCTTGTGTTATTACCTGGCTTTTATTCCAAAAATAAACAAGCTTTTTTAGTGTTTTTTGTTAAAAAACTATTTTTTTAAATAAGAAATTAATAAAAACTTATTAAACAAAGCTTTTAATAATAATAACATGCATACTAGGAGTTAGACTTGAAACCATCCATTTTTTCACTGTCTTTTTTTTCAATTTTATTTTTTATTTTAAATGTTCATGCCGGAAAAACAAACTTAGCAGTTTCCCCAGATTTAACGTTTTATTCTGATTCAAGTGAATTCGAAGAGACGCCAAGCTCACGGGAGGCATTAGCTAGTGCGAATACCCCTAAAACAACAAGAGCTTTAGCAACTATTAGAAAAATTGCAGAGATACTTCCTATTCAAGGTGCCGATAATATTGAGATTGCTATTGTTGATGGCTGGAAAGTCGTTGTTGCTAAAAACTCATTTCACGTTGGCGATAAGATTATCTATTTCGAAGTTGATAGTTTATTACCTGTTCGTGAAGAATTTGAGTTTCTGAGGAAATCATCTTTTAAAGAATTAGATGATGGCCGTAAAGGTTTTCGCTTAAGAACAAGTAAATTACATGGTCAGGTCTCACAAGGTTTAGTCGTGCCTCTTTCATTATTAACTGATGATGAAGGCAAATTTGCTGTAAACGATGATGTAACTGAGATATTAGGTGTTACAAAATATGATATCCCTGATACATGCACAGTTGTAGTCAGTAGTTTTAAAGGAAGTTTTCCTCAATTTATACAAAAGACCAAAGAAAGAAGAATACAAAATCTATCATCATCTTATGAGTATTATAAAGGAAAAAATTTTTTTGTATCAGAGAAATTAGATGGCACAAGCTCAACTTTCTATATAAAAGATGATAAATTCGGCGTGTGTTCAAGAAATAGAGAATTAAATAAAACTGATGACAGCATATATTGGAAGCTAGTAGAGGAACATGATCTTGAAGCAAAACTTAGAAATCTGCAAAGAAATCTAGCAATACAAGCTGAAATTGTTGGCGATAAAATACAAAAAAATAAATATAACATAGTAGGGCATAAAATGTATGTATTTAATATTTTTGATATTCACAAGCAAGAATATTTACCAAAATCTGAAATGATGAAACTATGCAAAGAACTCAACTTACCAATCTGCCCAGTTATTTTTGAAAATAAAAAACTACCAGATACTATTGATCAAATATTGCTAGAAGCTGATGGGAAGTCACAGATAGATCCAAAACAGAACAGAGAAGGTCTTGTATGGGTATTTGATTGTCCTCAATCTAATAAAAGAATCTCTTTTAAAACTATTTCGAATAAATATCTATTAAAGGCAAAAGATTAAAAAAGTTTTTAAATTGTAAAGTACCCATTTAAAAAATTAATAAAATCACTGTTTTTCATAGTCAATTTCAAAATACACAACCTGTGCTTTGAAGTTGATTCTGTATAAAAATTAATTGAATTGTTTTTTTATTAAATGCATAAAATATCTAGACATATCGATTAAAAATAGAGTTCCTTTAGAAAAAGTTAACCCTATTACCGATATTGATAATATAACAGCTGATTTTGCAGAAATAAAAGATTGTTTGCCAGCATTATTTAATAAATCGTCGGCTTTTTCAGCTACAGGTGTAATATTATAAATATTTTGCATGTAGTAATATCCAGATAACAATAAAGTTGCGGATGCAATTATAGGGATAATATTTTCTTTTTTCATGGCACCATCAATAATAGATTGTCTAAATATACGATACTGTATTGTCATATATCCATAACGACAAAGTGTTATTAATATAATAGCAGTGTTGGTAGATATTGCTATTCCTTTTAAAACATTAGCAATTATTGCGGTTTTATCGGCAGATAATAAGTAGTCTATCTGGCTTGTACTCACATCAATTTTGTTGAAATCTGCACGAATGATGCAATCATTAATATTATTGCAATAAAAAAAGCCATGATTTTTTAATGGCAACACATAGCTACCATTAGTCGTATGGTTGGCAAAATCTTCAATAAAGTTTTTAAGTAATAGTTTAGAAGCAAATATTTTTTTAAAAGCTTCACTACAAAATACAGCCATAGTAGAGATACAACATAATTTAGTTATATTAACAACAACATTAAATTTTTTACTTGCAATATAATCTTTATTTATACAGTAAAATTGTAAATTTGCTATATCTAAAATATTATTTAGTTGATGTTCAATAAGATGGTTTTCTATTTTATCAATAGGGTCTATATAACAATTATTATATATTATTGCTCTTAATGTATTTATATGTTTGCTATAAATTAATTTTTGTTTATTAGCTGCAAAATTTTTATCAATACGTAGACACCAATTTACTCCAGTACTGTCTTTAATTTCTTCAATAAAATTAAAAAAGAAAACAGAGTTTAATAAAAGACAACAAACTAATTTCAATATATAACCAGTATAATAAGACCCAGTTAAAATATCATGTGAATTAGTAAAATTAGAAAATATCCAACGATATGCATCTGCTGATGTTTCGCTATCAATTAAAGCAGATAAATAAGCTAAATAAATACTTGTAGCTCCATTTAATAACAATAAAATTGAATTAGGAATATTTTTTTTGAAATTATTAATATTTTTTTTAAATCCATCTTTATAAATAACTCTAGTTTTATTTAATATATTAAAAGCATTATATATATTAAGAGGTACAGTAAACTGAGTAAGTAAAATTAAACCTGGTGTTATATCATCGTTTACCGCAAGAACTAAATTATTTATGCCTACTGATAACGGAATTAAACTGAGGCAAAATATCTTCCAGTTAGCCCAGTAGTTATTTGCTAATAATACTTTTCTTCTAGATAGTACGCGTTCTAACAAATTTAAAATAAAAATTTCATGGTTATCGTTTATTTCATTTATAAAAGGCGTGCTGTCAGATAATGAATTTTTGTTTAACGTAGTTTGATTAATATCTATAGCTTTACAGATATTATATTGTAATATACAAAGTATAATTATCATTAAATTGATTTTTTTAAACATACAAAGTCT
Organism: Candidatus Gorgonimonas leptogorgiae; assembly: GCA_929200515.1. Classification (GTDB taxonomy): domain Bacteria; phylum Pseudomonadota; class Gammaproteobacteria; order Pseudomonadales; family Endozoicomonadaceae; genus CAKMZJ01. The sequence continues at coordinate 9,686 of CAKNAD010000033.1, forward strand.
TAATTATTATTAATTTTTATTAAAAAAACAGCAAAATTTAGTTAGAAATTAAATGTTATATTTAGTTTTTCTAGTCTCTAAGTTATTATATTTAGTTTATAATGTATAATAAATAATATGATGTTTGATATACTAACGTTTATATGCTGTAAAATTGTATAAATGATACCTAGGAGGAAAGACAAGTGCAAAAGAAAAGACCAGAGCATCTTGATTTAACTAAAATCAAAATGCCAATACAAGCATATGCATCTATTGCACATAGAATTTCGGGGCTTTTTCTTGCGGTTATATCCATTGCGGTTGTATATGCTTTACAGTTATCTTTACATAGTGAAAAGTCGTTTAATTGTCTCAAACAATATTTACAACAACCAGTAATGAAAATTATATTATTAATAGTGCTTTCTGGTTTGTTTTATCATTTTGTTGCTGGAATTAAACATTTAATAATGGATTTAGGCTTTGCAGAAGAAAAAACAAGTAGTAAATTAGCAGCGATTATATCAATAATAGTTACAATTGTACTAATAATAGCAACAGGATTATGGTTATGGTAAAACAAATAACTAGTTTTTCTCGTAATGGTTTGCTTGACTGGCTTTATCAAAGAATAAGTGCAATAGTTCTTGGTGCTTATTTTGTGTTTTTAGCTTATTTTATAGGCTCACATCCAAATTTAACTTTTGGTCAGTGGAGTGGTTTATTTGATAATTTAGCGATGAAAATAGCAACTTTACTAGCTTTGATCGCTTTTTTGGTACACACATGGATAGGGCTTTGGACTATTACCACCGACTATATCACAGAACGGATGATGGGTGATAAAGCTATATGGATTCGCTTACCGGTACAGGTTTTATATTCTGTGATGTTATCGGTATTAGTTATTTGGGGAATAGTTATTCTTTGGGGTGGACACTAATGACAAAATTAAAAACTTTAGAATTTGATGCAATAGTAGTTGGTGGTGGCGGTGCTGGCTTAAGAGCCGCATTGCAGCTTACTAGTTCTAAATTAAATACTGCTTGTATTTCTAAAGTGTTTCCAACCAGATCACACACAGTTTCTGCCCAAGGTGGAATAACCTGTGCTATTGCTAGCGATGACCCTAACGATAATTGGCATTGGCATATGTACGACACCGTAAAAGGTTCCGACTATATAGGCGATCAAGAAGCAATAGAATATATGTGCTCTGAGGGTCCTAAAGCAGTTTATGAATTAGAGCATATGGGATTACCATTTTCGCGTACTGAGTCAGGAAGAATTTATCAAAGGCCTTTTGGTGGGCAGTCTAAAGATTTTGGTAAAGGCGGGCAAGCAGCCAGAACTTGTGCAGCAGCAGATAGAACTGGACATGCTTTATTACATACTTTATATCAAAATAACTTAAAACACGGAACCAAGTTTTATAACGAATGGTATGCCATAGATTTAGTAAAGAATGATAAAAACGAAGTAAATGGCGTAATAGCAATTGAAATAGAAACTGGTGAGTTAGTATTTTTTAAAGCTAAAGCTACAATTTTAGCAACTGGTGGTGCTGGTAGAATTTACTCTTCTACAACTAATGCACATATTAACACTGGCGACGGCATCGGCATGGCGATAAGAGCTGGTTTCCCGATGCAGGATATGGAAATGTGGCAGTTCCACCCTACTGGTATTTATGGTGCTGGTAGCTTAGTAACAGAAGGTTGTCGTGGTGAAGGTGGTTATCTTATTAATAAAGATGGCGAACGCTTTATGGAGCGCTATGCACCAAATGCCAAAGATTTAGCTAGTCGTGATGTAGTATCTCGTTCTATGGTTATGGAGATTTTAGAAGGTCGAGGTTGTGGTGAAAAAGGCGATCATGTTTTACTTAAATTAGACCATCTTGGCGAAAAAAGCTTACATTCAAAACTTCCTGGAATTTGCGAGCTAGCTCAAACATTTGCACATGTTGACCCAGTAACTACACCTATTCCAGTTGTGCCTACTTGTCATTATATGATGGGCGGCATACCAACTAATATAGGTGGTCAAGCAATTAGTCCTAACGGAGATAGCGATAGCTTAATACCTGGATTATTTGCTTGTGGTGAAGCAGCTTGTGTTTCTGTACATGGAGCTAACAGGTTAGGTGGTAATTCCTTACTAGATTTAGTAGTTTTTGGTAGATCAGTAGGAATGCAGGTAACCAAGCAGATACAAGAAGGTGCAAGTATTTCAAGTGCTACGAATGATGATATAACAAAGGCTATGTCTAGAATCGATAGACTTAATAATTCTACATCAGGTGAATCTATAACTGAATTACGTTCGTTATTACAAAATACTATGCAAATGCACTTTGGTGTTTTTAGAGATGGCAAGCATATGCATCAAGGATTAGAAAAAATCAAAGAACTTGAAAAAAGAATGGGCAATATTCACTTAGAAGACAAAAGCAAGGTATTTAACACTGCCAGAATAGAAGCTTTAGAATTAGATAACTTATTCCAAGTTGCTAAATCTACTGCTATAGCTGCTGAATTTCGTACTGAATCACGAGGAGCACATGCTCGCAATGATTATACCGAACGTGATGATGAAAACTGGTTAGCGCATTCAGTATATTGGCCTACTACAGAAAAAATAACCAAGCGGACTGTAAATTTTGCTCCGAAAACTATGGAAGCGTTTAAACCAACTGTTAGGAGTTATTAAGGAGTAAATTATGAAAGCAAATATTTATCGTTACGATCCAGAGAAAGACAGCAAACCATATATGCAAGAATTTGATATCGAAATTCCTGATAATAAAGATATTATGGTTTTAGATTTATTACATTTAGCTAAAGAACAAGATAGCAGTTTGTCATTCCGTAGATCATGTCGTGAGGGCGTTTGCGGTTCAGATGGCATGAGTATGAACGGTACTAATGGCTTAGCTTGCATTACTCCAATATCTGCTGTTGCTAAAAATAATAAAATAGATATCAGACCATTAACAGGCATGCCTATAATTAAAGATTTAGTTGTAGATATGAGTTTATTTTACAAGCAATATGAAAAAATCAAACCATATTTAATTAATGATCAGCCAGAACCAGCTATTGAAAGGCTACAATCACCAGAAGATCGAGAAAAACTAGATGGCCTGTATGAATGCATTTTATGCGCTTGTTGTTCGTCATCTTGCCCATCTTTTTGGTGGAATCCAGATAAATTCATCGGTCCGGCAGGTTTATTGCAATCTTATAGGTTTTTGGCTGACAGCCGTGATACCGCCACTAGTGAGCGCTTGCAAGATTTAGAAGATCCTTTTAGCGTTTTTCGTTGTCGTGGTATTGTGAACTGTGTAAATGTTTGCCCTAAAGGTTTAAATCCAACTAAAGCGATAGGTAAGATTAAAAGCATGTTACTTAATAAAGCTACTTAATTGCTTTTAATTTGATATACACCTTTAACTTGAAGGTGTATACATTTAACTGATAAGCCAAGAGATTTTTGTTTCATGTATTATATCGACTATAAAACTTTACGAGTGGAATGATTAATGATAGCATAGCACTTTTAATTATTATTAACTTTGATTCGAAGTTACAAGGAAGTTATTGTATGCCAAAAGTTACCAAGCATCAAAATATAGCTAATACACAAATCCCATCTAATCGTAGTGAGATACCTAGTAAACTACCTTATGCATGTTCAAAAAAAGGATGTAATAGCAAATTTCGTTGGAAATCGTGGCTATACAGGCACGTAAGCCAGGTACATCAAAAAATTAGACCTTACGCATGCCAGCACCCACAATGTCCTAGAGCATTTACTACGTTAAATTCTTTAGAAGGGCACACAAAGATTGAACATGAAAACAATAAAGGATTTTCTTGTACTACTTGCAAAAAGGAATTTTATACAGAAGTAGCTTTATGTTTACATTATGCAGGATATAGTCATAAAAAAGTTGAATCTGAAAATAAACATCTTGGAGTAAAAGCTAGTCAAACTATTATAGATGGTATAAGTAAAAAACTAGAGATTAATGATACCTCATTAACTGTAGGTGCTACTACCTCTAATTTTAATGAGTCTAGTCAAGCCGATAAAACTCAAGAAATTTACGAAAGCCAAGATATTCTAGATCTTTCAATTAAAAAACGAGAATTAGATAATTCATCATTAACTGTAGAGGATGCTAGCTCTAATTACGACAATAAAAATGTTGAGTCGTCTACCACGCTTGCAGATGATGGATTTTTAAAAGCCCTTGCATATAGGAATCTTGTGGATACAAAAGAGACGAAACCCAATTTTTTTAAAGATTGTTTTTGGGATAGAGCGACAGGAAATCTTGTAGAAAAAGATCCTGCTTTTGTTGAATAATAAAAAATTTATTAAATAAAGCTACTTAATTGCTTTTAGTTTGTATATTAATATTATTTTAATTCTTACTTATTATACCTTACTTGAATTATTGATAATATTAATACTAGTACTTATGTTTCATGTATTATATCGATTATCAAACTTTACGAGTGGAATGATTAATGATAAAATGCCACTTTTAATTATTATTAACTTTGATTCGAAGTTACAAGGAAGTTATTGTATGCCAAAAGTTACCCAACATCAAAATATAGCTAATACACAAATCCCATCTAATAGTAGTGAGATACCTAGTAAACTATCTTATGCATGTTCAGAAGAAGGATGTAATGCAGAATTTCGTTGGAAAGCGTGGCTAGACAGGCACGTAAAACAGGTACACCGAAACATTAGACCTTATGTATGCCCACAATGCTCTGATACATTTCATGTGCCATCTGGTCTGCGAAATCACGTAGGAGCAGTACATCTAAAAACTAAATCTCATTCATGCAAATACCCACAATGTTCTTACACATGTTTTGCGTTAAAGAGTCTACGAAGGCACATACAAATTATACATGAAAAAATAAAACCCTTTATTTGTACTAAATGCGATAAGAAATTTTCTACAAAAGCAAATTTACATCAGCATTATACAACTAAAAATCATAAAACAACCAATGTTCAAAATAAAAATCTTGAAATAAAAGCTAATCAAACTATTATGTATGATGATCCAAGTAAAAAACGAAAACTAGATAATTCATTATTAACTGCAGTTGCTACTACCTCTAATTTTAATGAGTCTAGTCAAGCCGATAAAACTCAAGAAATTTACGAAAGCCAAGATATTCTAGATCTTTCAATTAAAAAACGAGAATTAGATAATTCATCATTAACTGTAGAGGATGCTAGCTCTAATTACGACAATAAAAATGTTGAGTCGTCTACCACGCTTGCAGATGATGGATTTTTAAAAGCCCTTGCATATAGGAATCTTGTGGATACAAAAGAGACGAAACCCAATTTTTTTAAAGATTGTTTTTGGGATAGAGCGACAGGAAATCTTGTAGAAAAAGATCCTGCTTTTGTTGAATAATAAAAAATTTATTAAATAAAGCTACTTAATTGCTTTTAATTTGATATACACCTTGAACTTGAAGGTGTATAAATTTAACTGATATCTCAAGGATTGTTTTTTCCCGGTCTTGTATTGTTTCTGCTTTATCTTTAGCATTTTGTATTTCATCTAATGTTTTTGTATCATTATATTCTGCAAAAACATTTTCTAAACCAATTCTTTCAGGGATAACTATAAGTTTATTATACATTTCTTTGTGTGCTGGGCTTTGTATATGATTTTGTATGTTTATCTCTGAATATTTTGTATATGGATCACAAACATCGCAAATAAAACATTCTTTTCCCCATATTTGCTCTGGTGATTTAGCGGTAATATTTATTCCCTGTTTAAATAATCTATCTGCTGCATGAAAAGCAAATCCGTTACTAAAGTGAGCAACTGTAATTAGTGAGTTAGCATAGTCAAGCATTCTGTATGCTTTACTTAAAATATTATTTTCTATTTAAATATCCTTATGTCACTATTATGTTAATTATTACTTATTATACCTTATTTAAATTATTAATAATATTAGTACTAGTACGTATTTTCATGTATTATATTGATTATCAAACTTTACAAGTGGAATGATTAATGATAGCATAGCACTTTTAATTATTATTAACTTTGATTCGAAGTTACAAGGAAGTTATTGTATGCCAAAAGTTACCAAGCATCAAAATAATGGGCTAAAGAAAACTTTTATATGTTCAGAATGTCCTGCAGAATTTAATCGTAAAGGGTATCTAAATAGGCATATAAAAAGAGTACACAAAAAAGATGAATCTTATGCATGTCCAAAATGCCATGAAATATTTTGTAGTCCATATTCTCAAAAAAGGCATATAGCAAGAAAGCATACACAAAATAGACCTTATACATGTAAAGAATGTCCTAAATCATTTTATGAAGCATGTGCTCTAAAAAATCATGTAGACATAGTGCATCTAAAAAAGAAACCTTATACATGTCCACAATGTTTTAAAAAATTTACTAGGTTAAATAGTATAAAAAGGCACATACGAATAGAACATGACCAAGTAAAACCCTTTATTTGCACTACCTGCGAAAAGAGATTTTTTACAAACACAAATTTACATAGGCATTATAAAAGCAGAACTCATAAAAAAATGGAATTAATAAAAAAATCACAAGAAAATCAAAATAAAAATCTTGAAATAAAAACTAATCAAACTATTATGTATGATGGTTCAAGTAAAAAACTAAATCTTAATAATTCATCATTAACTGTAGTTGCTACTACTTCTAATTTTAATGAGTCTAGTCAAGCTGATCAAACTCAAGAAATTTGCGAAAGCCAATATATTCTAGATCTTTCAATTAAAAAACGAAAATTAGATAATTCATTATTAACTGT
>CAKNAD010000034.1 GCA_929200515.1 Candidatus Gorgonimonas leptogorgiae
GCACGCTTTGAATTATTCATTTTTATATTTTACAAAAATTTAATTAATTTGTAAAATTTTTTATGCCTTATATCCCCGCCTTAAAAGGCGAGGATTTACGGCAATCTTTGGTAAAAAATTAAAAATATTTAAATTGACCGCTAGCTATTCTAAAAGAAATTTTATTTAATACAAGAAAAACATTAAATAAAATCTATCTTCACTTTTGCGGGGGAAAAATATTTTTCTGAATCGGGCATAATATCTTTATTGTTTTCAGGATTAAAGAAAAAATCATTTTTTCGATAGTTTAGGTTGTCAGGATCGTTATCTAAATGACTATTATTATTTAATTTGTCAATGTTTATCATATCGCCAATTTTATAATTTGTTATTGCTGTACCTACGGCAGATATAATTCCTACTGTTTTATACTGAAATAAATTAGGAAAGTTTTCCCGAGTCTGAAAATTATAATGTGGATAAAAAATTCTAGGTGGCATTCTAGCGTAAGGAGTAGAAGCTAGAGTTATAATTATATCATTTGGCTTTAATAATTCTTGTATTTTAGAATTTGGACTCTCATTATTAATTTCTATATTCAGCTGAATATTTTGATCTTCATTTATTGGTAATTCATTAGTATTGTCTTTATCATTAGTAGCTAGTGCAATACCTGTTAGTAGACTACAGGTGATTATTATTATAAAATTTTTCATTATTGTACCTTATATTATATTTTATAGATTTTATCATAATAGTTTTTAAAAACAATATTAATACCATAAATGTTATAGCGTTGCAATACTAATACAAAGAATTGTAGTCATTATTTTTTGGTATGTAGCAACATAATATTTTGTGTTTGATACCGTTGAAGCTAAATGTCTTGAAACGAAAGTATTTTTTTTTATCTAAAGATAATAACAGTAAATTTGCAATGTTTTGATTTCGATATATTTTAGATAAATCTAAAGGAGTTAGCCCTATAAGAGATTTTTGATTGCAATCTAGACCTTGTTGTAATAATAGCTTAACAACATTATACATTTCGTATATTACCGCATAATGTAAATAGCTCATATTATCTTTACTTAATGGAGGGTTGTTTTTATCTACGGGAAATAATTGCAATAATTCAATTATAAAATTTTGCTGAGAATTTTCTATTAGGTAATTAATAGGAGTAAAACCGTTACAATCTGGTTGATGTAACAACTGGTTATCTTTCTGATATTTCAATATTAATTTAAATGCTGTTATATTGTTTTGAATTGCTACTATATGCAAAGCAGAAACATTATTACCTACATCGAATTTAACAGGGTGATTGTTTTCTAGTAATAATTCTATAAGCTCTGTATTGTTTTCTTTAGCTGCAATAGTTAACATTGAAGTGCCGTCTAATTTAGTAAACAGATGGAATACCAAATTTAATTTTACACACAAATTAAGTAAAGTTTTAATAACTGGTATATTACCGGAATGCACAGCATAAACGATAGGAGATTGATAGTATCTATTAAAATTAGAAATCCAATTTATACATTCTTCATCGCTTGTTTTATATAGTATATCTTGTAACTTTGTAGAATTTGCATGTTCGTATATAGAGTTACATATGAGTTTAAATTCTTTTTCTGACGGTAGGCTATAAGATAACATAGACATTGCCATAGTAAAAAAAAATAAAGCTATTTTGAGTATTAGTAAAAGCATAAATCATTCTTATTATATGAAAAAATTGTTTGTTAAATAATGTCATAAAACTGCTTCTTCGTGCCTAAAATAAATTCAAGTTACGTAGCAGAGTAAATTAGTATACAATGGAGTAATCAATATTAAAATTTATCTTCAGGCAAGCATCTCATTTATAAACTAAAAATGACTTGCTGAAAGAAGTATATCATCTAATAACTAATATCTTTATATTGGAGATTCTATTATACATGTTTATCGTATCTGGATGTTCGGCTTTATCTAACTTTAATAAACAAAAAATACTCAAAAAAATACAACAGCAATTTCCGAGTATAATAAATGTTAAGGCAAACTATCAGCACATAATATTAGAAGACCATAAGCTCACGGCAGATAATATGGAAGTTTTAGAAAAAATTTTATCTTATGGAGAAGCTGTATCTACAGAAATATTATCTGCTAATACCAGTAGTTTTGTGGTTGCACCTAGAATAGGAACTAGGACTTCTTGGTCAAGCAAAGCAACAGAAATATTACACAACTGCGGTTTAACAATGATAAACCGCATTGAAACCTCAATTTTATATACTTTATTCTTAGAAGATAGCTTAAGTGCAGAAGATTTACAGCAAATAAAATTGATGTTGCATGATAAAATGACAGAAATTACACTAGAAGATATCTCAAGTGTAGAAAAACTATTTACAACCGCAAACACTGCTACGCTAGCTACTGTGCCACTACTAAAAAATGGCAAAACAGCAATTGTTGAAATTAATAATACTTTAGCACTAGGATTAACAGAAAATGAAATTGACTACTTAGTTGAGCAGTTTACTTTATTAAAAAAAGATCCAACAGATGTTGAACTAATGACCTATGCTCAAATAAACTCTGAGCATTGCCGGCATAAAATTTTTAACGCTATTTTTACCTTAGATGACAAATTACAAGAATTATCGTTGTTTGATATGATTCGTAATACTCATAAAAAAATTCCTCATAATACACTGAGTGCTTATAAAGATAATGCTGCAGTCATTCGTGGCTATACTATAAAACGTTTTTATGCAGAACCTGATAATTATCATTATAGTTATAAATTAGAAGACTGCCATTTGTTATTTAAAGTTGAAACTCATAATCATCCAACTGCTATATCGCCTTTAGAAGGCGCAGCAACAGGAGCAGGAGGTGAAATTCGAGATGAAGGCGCTACTGGTCAGGGTGCTAAGCCTAAGTTTGGATTAACAGGCTATAGTGTTTCTAACTTAAATATTCCTGATTTTATTCAACCTTGGGAGCAGCAGTATGGTAAACCAGATCATATAGCCTCAGCTTTTGAAATCATGCAACATGCCCCGATAGGCAGTGCTGATTTTAATAATGAATTTGGCAGACCTAATTTATTGGGGTATTTTCGTAGCTATGAACAAAAACTGCCAGAGAGTTTAGGCGGTAATGTTATTGGTTATCATAAGCCAATTATGCTTGCAGGAGGTGTAGGTGTAATTAAATCTGAGCATGTAAAGAAACAAAAAGTAATGAATGGAGATCAGATTATAGTTTTAGGTGGTCCTGCTATGCGTATAGGTGTAGGCGGGGGCACAGCTTCTTCTAATATTAATACAGACGTTCAAACTGAATTAGATTTTTCAAGTGTGCAACGACATAACCCAGAAATGGAACGCCGGTGTCAAGAAGTTATAGATCAATGTTGGCGAATGGGTAATAATAATCCAATAAAATTCATTCACGATGTTGGCGCTGGAGGTTTATCTAACGCAATTCCTGAATTATTAGCAGATAACAATTTAGGCGGAACTATAGATTTACGTAGTGTAGTTAGTGAAGATTCTACAATGTCGCCCTTAGAACTTTGGTGTAACGAGGCACAAGAGCGTTATGTAATCGCCATAGATAAAACTAACTTAGAATTATTTAAAGCTATATGTGCTAGAGAGCGTTGTCCAATGGCGGTAGTAGGCTCGGCAACTACAGAACCGCAACTAATAGTTAAAGATACAAATTATAAAAATGACCCTATAAACATACCAACCGATTTATTATTTAGAAAAACCTTTCAAACAAATATTAACGCTAAAACTACAGAACAACAGTTTCCTAAACTAGATTTAACACAAATAGATGTAAACGATGCTATTTATAGAATATTACACTTGCCGGCAGTAGCTAGTAAGAAATTTTTAATAACTATAGGAGATAGAAGCGTAACAGGGTTAGTTGCTAGAGATCAAATGGTAGGACCTTGGCAGGTTCCAGTGGCAGATTGTGCTGTTTCGGCTGCTTCTTTTAATGGCTATCATGGTGATGCTATGTCATTAGGAGAAAAAGCACCTCTTGCCATAATAGATGCAGCCACATCAGCTAGAATGGCAGTTGCAGAAGCCATTACTAACATAGCAGCGGCTAATATAGGAGATATAGAAAAAGTTAAACTTTCTGCCAATTGGATGAGTTCTGCTAATAGTCAATTAGAAAATGGTAAGTTGTTTACTGCTGTTGAGGCTATAGGAATGGAGTTTTGTACGGCTCTTGGGGTATCTATTCCTGTGGGTAAAGATTCGTTATCGATGCAAACTAAATGGAAACAACAAAACGAAATTAAAACAGTAACATCACCATTGTCAGTTGTAATTACTGCTTGCTCTCCTGTAAAAGATATCCGCAAAACTATAACTCCAGAATTAAACACGAATATTAAAGATACTAAGTTACTATTAATTGATTTAGGTGCTGGCAATAATAGATTAGGAGCTTCGTCTCTGGCACAGGTTTACAATCAAATATTTGATCAGGTTCCTGATATCAATGCAATACAATTAAAAAACTTTTTTATAGTTATCCAGTTACTGGTCTCCCAAGATTTATTACTGGCCTATCATGATCGATCAGACGGCGGTTTGTTTGCATGTATTGCCGAAATGGCCTTTGCTAGCCGCATAGGCGTTACTATAAACTTACCTGCTAACGATAAACCATTAGCAAGCCTATTTAATGAAGAAATAGGCGCAGTAATTCAAGTTAAAACTGAAGATGTAACTAAAGTTGAAGCTTTATTTGCTGGGTTTCATATGGAGTCTTTGTTACATAATTTAGGTCATTTAAACTCAAATAATACTCTAGAAGTAATACATAATAATAAACGGTTTTATGCAAATTCAATAACCAAACTACAACAATATTGGGCTAATACTAGTTATAAAATGCAATCCTTGCGTGACAATGCTGAATGTGCACAACAGGAATATCAGCAAATTGCTGATACCAGCGACAAAGGTTTATTTGCCAAATTAACTTTTAACCTAGATAAAAACCCAATTACTACCACAATTTCTATGACTGAAAAACCTAAAATCGCTATATTACGAGAACAGGGGGTAAATGGACACATAGAAATGGCAGCTGCATTCGATAAAGCAGGATTTCAGGCAATAGATGTGCATATGACCGATTTACAAAATGGCATACATAACTTGCAAGATTTTACTGGTTTAGTTGCATGTGGTGGCTTTTCTTATGGTGATGTTTTAGGAGCAGGTGGTGGCTGGGCTAAATCTATTTTATTTAATAATAAATTATTAGATATGTTTGCCAGTTTTTTTAATCGTGAAGATACTTTTAGTCTGGGTGTTTGCAATGGTTGTCAGATGTTAGCTCAATTAAGATCATTAATTCCAGGTGCTGAATTTTGGCCAGAGTTCACAACTAATAAATCGGAACAATTTGAAGCTAGGGTGTGTATGGTAGAAATTATTTCTAATCCATCTATTTTATTTACTGATATGATAGGCTCGCAAATACCTATTACTATTGCTCATAAGCAAGGAAGAATTACCGAATTGCACACTAGGCAACGGCAAAGCTTACTAGAGCATTCGCAAATAGCTATGCGTTACGTAGATAACAACGGTAGAGCGACAGAGCAATATCCGTTAAATCCCAACGGTTCATTACAAGGCATGACGGCATTTACTTCAAAAGATGGCAGGGCTACCATTATGATGCCACATCCAGAAAGAGTATTCAGAACAGTACAACACAGCTGGAATCCAGAAGGTTGGAATGAAAGTGCTCCTTTTATGCGTATGTTTTATAACGCTAGAAACTGGATTAAATCTTAAGAAAAATTTATTGCCTTATATGCAATTTTGCATCAAATAAATTGTCTATAAAAGAACAACATATTTAAATATGAACTGTATTATTTAGTTGCAAATACAAATATTATGTTTAATTTTGTTAAAGTTATGTTTCGTGTTTTTATATTAATTTAAATTAAAGTTTTTTATTAAAAGTGCAGTTATTTTATGTTAGTTATTTTATGTGTTTTACAAGTTTTTTTGTGCCTATGATGTATAATTATAAAGAGGCTTTGGTAAAAAAGCTATAAAATAATTAATAAAAAATACTGCTATCTTTGAAAATATTTTTATTTTATTTTTTTAAAAATATTTTTAATTAGAGGTTAAGCAGGCTATGATTATAAGTAAGGATTTATCTTTTTTTTATCATTTAGTATTTAAGTCTAATCTTTTTACGCTAGAATTAAATAGTGTAAGATACGCTTTAGAAAATGATATAAAAGAAGATGAAATTAAAGAAGCAGATCACAAAACAAGTAAAGTAAAACCCGAGCTTAAAGAGCCCTCTATGTACAAGGTTTTACTAGTAAATGATGATTATACCCATATGGATTTTGTGGTAGAAGTTTTATGCTCATTATTTTATATGACACAAGAAAAAGCACAGCATGTTATGATGTCTATACATAAAAACGGAAGTGCGGTTTGTGGCGTTTTTACAAAAGATGTAGCAGAAACTAAAGTAATGCAAGTAAATGAGCTGTCTAAAAAAAATCAGTTTCCCTTGTTATGTAAAATTGAAAAAATCGATTAAGTATTCTCAGGATTGAAATACATGCTCAATAAAGATTTAGAACAAGCGTTAAATACTGCTTTTAAGGATGCACGAGCTAAGAGATTCGAATTTATAACTGTCGAGCACTTGTTGCTTGTGTTATTAGATAACGAATCTGTTATTGATGTATTAAAGGCATGTGGTGCTAATCTGTCTCAATTACGTAGAAATTTAGAAGAATTCATTTCAGCAACAACGCCAGTAATAAATAATAATGAACTTCATGAGGTAGATACGCAACCAACTCTAGGTTTCCAACGTGTACTACAACGTGCGGTTTTTCATATCCAAAGCTCTGGCAAAAGAGAAGTTAGCAGCGCCAACGTGTTAGTAGCTATTTTTAGCGAACAAGAAAGCCAGGCAGTGTATTTTTTACTTCAGCAGAATATTAGTAGATTAGACGTTATCAACTTTTTGGCTCACGGCATCAGCAAGGCTTCAGGGGGTGATCTTGAGCCTGAATCATTTATAACTGAAGATCAAGATGGCAAAGATGGATTTAGCTCCGATCCAATTAAGGCTTATACAGTTGATTTAGTCGAACTAGCAAAAAACGATCAAGTAGACCCTCTAATAGGCAGAGAAGACGAAGTAATTAGATTGTGCCAAGTGTTAACTAGAAGAAGAAAAAATAATCCACTATTAGTAGGTGAGGCCGGAGTTGGAAAAACAGCAATAGCCGAGGGGTTAGCTAAGCGTATTGTCGATAAAAAAGTCCCTGATTTTTTGCAAACAGCAAAAGTATTCGCTCTTGATCTAGGCTCTTTATTAGCCGGAACCAAATATCGCGGAGACTTTGAAAAGCGGCTTAAAAAATTATTAAAGTCATTAAAAAGAATCGATAATGCCATATTATTTATCGATGAAATTCATACTATAATTGGAGCTGGGGCATCATCAGGTGGGGTGATGGATGCATCTAATTTATTAAAGCCAATATTGTCTTCAGGTAAAATTAAATGCATTGGTTCAACTACTTTTCAAGAATTTAGGGGTATTTTTGAAAAAGACAGAGCATTATCACGCAGATTTCAAAAAATTGACGTATCTGAGCCTAATGTAGATGATACTTATAAAATATTGCAAGGTCTAAAAAATAAATTTGAAGTTCACCATAAAATTGAATATAAAGACGAGGCTTTAAAAGCCGCTGCTGAGTTAGCTAATAGATATATAAACGATAAATTTATGCCCGATAAAGCCATAGATGTAATCGATGAAGTTGGTGCTTATCAAAGATTACAACCAAAAGATAAACGCAAAACATGTATCGATGTCGATGACATCGAGAGCATAATTTCTAAATTAGCTAGAATACCTTCTAAGTCGGTGTCTGCATCAGATAAACACCTATTAAATAAGTTAGAGCGTATTATTAACAAGGTTATTTTTGGTCAAAATCAAGCAGTATCCTCTTTAGTAAACTCTATAAAATTATCACGTGCTGGGCTAAAAAGCCCAGAAAAACCAGTTGGCTCATTTTTATTTTCCGGGCCAACTGGAGTAGGAAAAACCGAAGTATGCAAACAACTAGCTAAAGCACTAGGAATTCCATTAGTACGCTTTGATATGTCTGAATATATGGAGGCTCATACTGTATCTAGGCTAATAGGTGCACCTCCAGGATACGTAGGTTTTGATCAAGGCGGACTATTAACCGAAGCAATTAATAAAACCCCACATTGTGTGTTATTGCTAGATGAACTAGAAAAAGGCCATAAAGATGTATTTAATTTATTATTGCAAATGATGGATTACGGCAAAATTACAGATAACAACGGTCGCGTTGCTGATTTTAAAAATGTTATTTTAATCATGACAACTAATGCTGGTGCTGAACATATGGATAGATCTTTTATGGGATTTATTGAGCAAGATAACAGCGCCGATGGCAATGAAATTATTAAAAAAACTTTTAGTCCTGAATTCAGAAACAGGCTAGATGCAATTATTCCTTTTGCTCCTTTAAATAAAGAAATAATGAAGCATGTGTTGAATAAATTTTTAAAAGAATTACAAACACAGCTTGATGAAAAAGAAATACAGCTAGTAGTAAATAGCGATGCTCATAACTGGTTAATAAAGCATGGATTTGATAAAAAAATGGGTGCTCGACCTATGACGAGAGTTATACAGGAGCACTTAAAAAAACCAATGGCAGAAGAATTGTTGTTTGGATCCTTAGCAAAACTAGGTGGAAGAATAATCGTTTCTGTAGATAAAAACGATAAATTATCCTGTAAATTTGAAGTAACAGAAACCCTTACTAATGAGCATATAATTTAGCTGTGACTTAGCCCTCGAGGGGGCTATTAAAAAGTTCTACTTCATCCGTTAACATACTTTGAAATACACTTGCATTTTCGCAGTATTTTGCCTTGAATCAAACCATTTTACTTAGCCCTGAAATCTAGTATTTTCATCTGTCATGTGTATGATTTTTTTCTTTAATCATCTCACTTTGATACACATAGCAATTCATATCTTGTGGCCAGGCATCTGCCGGCATTCCCGCTTTTTGTTTTAAATGGGCTAAAAAAAGCTTTGGATCTGGTAACTCCTCCCATACACTTGGTAAAAAAGTAGCACTATATTCTGTATTTGTAATAAATAGGCCATCTATGTTTGGCCTTATTTTGGCTAATAACTCTGCTTCGCTATTAACAGCTAGTTGCTTATTAGGTGTTAGAATTGATATATCTATAACTAATTGTTTTAGTTCATCTTCTGTTACTTGAGAAAATCTATAATCGTTAAATGCACTGGAGTAAGCATTGATGGCGACATCTTCAATTAGTGGCCTTATTGGTTGCAAACTACCGATACATCCGCGTAAATTATTATTTTTGTGTAAGGTTACAAAAGTTGCTCGGTGTTGCTGTAGTTCTTTAGGGTATTTTGTATAATCTATGTTAGGCTGAATATCACGAGAACAGCCATCGGTTATTGATTGTCTTGCTACCTTTAATAATATTTGTTGTAACTCTGAGTTAATCATAATAAAATCCCATGAGGTTATTTACTATTTTTTTTGTGGCACCTTAAGATTAATAGCTAAGCCACCTAATGAAGTTTCTCGGTATTTTTCTTGTAAATCTATTCCTGTTTCGTACATAGTTTTAATGCAGCTATCTAGAGGAACAGCATGGCTTCCATCAGACTTCAACGCCATTCTAGAGGCATTAACCGCTTTAACAGCCGCCATTGCGTTTCTTTCTATACAAGGAATTTGTACTAAGCCACCAACTGGATCGCATGTCATGCCTAAATTGTGTTCTAATGCTATTTCTGCTGCGTTCTCGATTTGTTGATTGCTACCACCTTGAGTGGCTGTTAACCCGGCAGCAGCCATAGCACAAGCACTACCTACTTCTGCTTGACAGCCAGCCTCAGCACCAGAAATAGATGCATTTTTGATAATAATTACTCCGATTGCCGCTGCGGTTGCGATAAAATTACGTATTCCTTGTTGTTTTGATTTAGCTGCAAGAAATTTATCGTAGTATCCTAAAACAGCAGGAATTACGCCAGCAGCTCCATTAGTGGGTGCGGTGACTATTTTGCCACCAGCGGCGTTTTCTTCGTTTACAGCAACTGCAAATAAACTAACCCAATCCATTATTTCGAAAATATCGTTATGGGTACTAGAGTTGCAGTGTATTGCTTTATACAGTTTATTCGCTCTTCTAGCTAAACCGCTAGTAGGCAAGTTTCCAGTAGCATTGATACCACGCTGAATACAGCTATGCATAACTTGCCAAATGTGGTCTATTTTATTGTTTACTAGTTCTACATCTTTGTAGCGGTGTATTTCATTCTGAACAGCAATTTGACCAATAGAAAGATTATTTTGTTCGCCTATTACTAGTAAATCATTAGCACTGTTATAATCATAAAAAGCTATGGTTTTTGGTTTAGCAGATTTTGTATTAAAGTCTTTTAATGTTGAGATAAAACCGCCACCAATAGAAATATAAGTTTCGTTATAAACAACTATATTATTTTCATCATATGCTAGTATTTCTAAGCCATTTGGGTGTTCTTTGAGTGCCCTTTGGAATTGCCAAATGATGTTTTTATCGAAGTCGAAATTTATTAAATGCTTACCTAATAAATTTAATTTATGCGTTTTTTTGTTAGCTGCTACTTGTTTGGGAATGTTATCTGGATCGACTGTATCTGGCATTTCGCCAGCTAAGCCACAGAGTACTGCTTGATCGGTGGAGTGTCCTTTACCTGTATAAGCTAATGATCCTAATAAGTAGACATTTATTTTGGCTACTTGGTTAAGAATATTTTGCTTTTCAAGACTTTTAACAAAACAGCAACCAGCACGCATTGGCCCCATAGTATGAGAGCTAGATGGACCAATACCAATTTTAAATACATCAAAAATACCAATCATAAAGTTCCTAGTTTTTAGTATTGTTAAAATATAAGAAATCTAGCGTTGCTTTTGAATATTAATTATTAAAATACTTTGCCATCAGTTAAATTTTGTGTACTTGAAATTATTTTCTATGCACAAGGAAATTTATATTGTAAAAAATATGCGTGGAAGGCAAGAATATTAATATAGTTAATTATATTTATATAGTAAACTGTAATTAAGAGCCAATATTTAAATATTGGCATTGCGATTATTTATTAACAAGTGGTGGAAAAATATTATAAAGTAACCGCAATGCATGAAAATATTTATTAAACCATCATTCCTGCTGGAGGTGTAGGAGGCATTTTGTTATCAGATGGTGAAGAAGGGCTCTCGGAGCTATTTTCATCAACACGTTCAAACTCATTGATAAGGCCTTCTAGAGTATTTACAAATTTTTCTAGATTAGCTTCAAACGAGCCATAGTCTAAAGAAGCTTTCATCGATTTCATCAGTAGTAATTCTGATTTATCGTTGCTAAGTGCGGTATAAGCACCTTGCATACTATGATGTTGTAAATTTAATAATAAAGCTTTTTCATACACTGATTCTTTCGATTCATGAGGATAAAGCTGCTTTATTGATGCAACAAAAACAACGCAATCATCTTCTTCAAGATATTCGATGTTAACAATCATTTTATCATCGAAGCACAATCCACAAGCATTATTTTCATTTAGAGCTAGCTCGCCTAAACCAATGCTTTGAGCAAAATGCTTTAAATGATCTTCTACATTCTTTTTAAAAGACATAAATTTATTCCTTTTAACGTTATAAAACTAAAAATGTTCTAACTATACACTTGTATATAGAACACTAGCGACTTAGCTATTGAAAAATCAAGATTATATCATGCACGTTAGCTCGAAAAATCAAGAGAGTAGCAAAAAGT
Organism: Candidatus Gorgonimonas leptogorgiae; assembly: GCA_929200515.1. Lineage (GTDB taxonomy): Bacteria > Pseudomonadota > Gammaproteobacteria > Pseudomonadales > Endozoicomonadaceae > CAKMZJ01. Next base: position 11,946 of record CAKNAD010000034.1, read on the forward strand.
TAATCTAAAGTATTAATACACTTTTAGATAGAAAGCGCATAGACACTAAAATAAGACAAATTGTCAGCAAAACTCCTAAGTTTTTCAATAAGCGTTTATTAAAATAATTTAGCCTACATCGTTTATACTAGCATATATATAATATAAACGTAATGTCATTCAAAAATTAAGCACGTATTCTTGACCAATTAGCTCATCACGTTAACACTCAGCTAACCACAGATACGTTATATTATCATAATCAACCAAGATATAAAAAATAAATCTAATATAAAAGTATAGATGTTGTTAGTAATGTTGACGAGTATTATAAAAGGTATCGACAAATATTTTAAATGATAATATATACTATTTTAACCAAAAATCACAAAAATCACAAAAACATACACTTTATAGAGACAATAAACTTATGAAAGTTCATAGATTTTTAGAGAGAATTCATTATAATGACGATGTAAATAATTCTATTGCTTGTTTAACAAAATTAGAACAGCATTTTTTAAAGTATATACCATTTGAAAATTTAGATATTATTAATAAAAAAGCTACCGCTTGTTCTCTTGAAGACATCTATAACAAAATTGTAATAGAAAACAAGGGCGGAGTTTGTTACGAAACTAATCGCTTATTCTATTGGGCGTTAACTGAATTAGGCTTTGATGTTAGAATAATTGCTGCCGAGATGTTTCCAGGGGCTGAATTAAAGCAACAGTTTTATCATATGGCATTAATTGTTTGTTTAGATGATAACCTGTATTTAGTAGATGTAGGTAATGGTAAATATTTTGGCGGTCCTATAAATATTAATGCTAAAACTCAGCATATAGGCGAAGGTATTAGCTATAAAATTGCTAATTATAACGATAATTTTTTAGGACTTTATGAATTTAAGCATAATGCTTGGAAGTGCAGATACGCTTTTGATTTATCGGTTAAAGCATTTGGTTATTTCAAAGATGCACGCTGGTTTACTGAATGTTCTATAAAATCTAAGTTCAATAAAAAAATTCTAGTATCTATATTCAAAACAAATTATAGACTGACGTTATCGGGAGATACTTTAGTTAAAACCTGCTATAAAACTCGCAGCAAACAAAAAACTATTATAACTAGCGATGTATTAGATGCAGTTATAGCTAGCTTTTATTATAATACAACCTAATTCACTGGTGTTCTATGCTTAGTAGATGCGACTAAAATAATACCTAAAATAATCATTGGTATTGATAGCAGTTGCCCCATAGTTAGTATATTGTTATATAAAAAGCCTATATGTTCATCAGGTGCTCTAAATAACTCAGTAATTACCCTACCACTGCCATATAAAATTAAAAACCAACCAGAAGTAGCTCTTTCAGGTTTAAATTTTAATGAATATACCCATAGAATTACAAATAATAACAAGCCTTCAGCTATAGCCTGATACAACTGTGAGGGGTGTCTGGCTAGTTGGTGGGGGTCGTTTGGGAATATCATTGCCCATGGTAAATTTGATTCTCTGCCTAGTAATTCAGCGTTAATAAAATTACCTATGCGACCGCAAAACAAACCAATTGGTACTAATGGTGCTATAAAATCGGTTACCGAAAAAAAAGATTTATTATTGTTATGGCACCACAACCAGCAAGCTATTAGCACGCCGAGCAAACCACCATGAAACGACATACCACCAAGCCAGATTTTAAATATCCATAATGGGTTATTGATAGCATAAGCTAAATTATAAAACAAGCAATAACCCAGCCTACCTCCGATTATAACTCCCATTGCGGCATAAAATAATAGATCTTCAAATTGCTGTGGCGAGCAGTATTTACTATTTTTTGCTTTTATACGCCCAAATAAAAAAGCAGTTAAAAAGCCTACTAAATAACTTATTCCATACCAATGTATTTGAATAAATTTTAAATCGATGGCAACAGTATCTATATTTGGGTATTGCAGCATAATTGTTATTCCGTCTAGCAGTTTTATTATTAATTATACTACTTCAAATAGTCGCTGTATAACTATTTTTTTGTTTACAAAACAATAAATCTTGATTAATTATGTATATAATTTTGTATTTTTTGTATTTTTTGTATTTTTAGTTATATCATGTATTTTGAATTACAAAATGTTTTTTATAAAGCATTCTAAAGTTCATATTGTAATTCACCTAATAAGAATAATTTTATTTACTAAAAAGTTGGTGTTATATGAAAAAAAGTACAATTATTTTTTTATTTCTTCAGTTTCTAGTTTTTTATTCGCATCTACAAGCTCGAAATATTGATGGCAACCAAGGTGCTGTTGTTGCTCATGCTTATGCGAATTATTCTACAACAGACGAATTAAAGCCATATACTTTTTCTAGAAGAGAGCTGGCAGAAACCGATGTAGGAATTGATATATCTTATTGTGGAATTTGTCATTGCGATTTACAATCTGTTAAAAATAATCATGATAATCAATACATGCCTTTAGTTCCAGGGCACGAAATAGTTGGTATTGTATCTGCCATAGGGAGTGAAGTTACTAAATATAAAATTGGCGATAGAGTCGGTGTTGGTAGTCTTGTTAATAGTTGTGGGGATTGTTATGAATGCAATACCGAACAACAACAATTTTGTGATCATAAAACTTATACCTATTGCAGTTTTAATGAAGAAGCAGGCGAAGTTACTCAAGGTGGCTATTCTGATTACATAGTAGTAAAAGAAGACTTTATAGTACAAATTCCCGATAACTTAGAATTAGCAGCAGCAGCTCCTTTATTATGTGCAGGTGCCACTGTTTATTCAGCGTTGTCTAATTGGGACTTAGACATTAACGATACCTTAGGTGTAATAGGTACAGGTAGTTTAGCGCAAATAACGATAAAAATGGCAAAAGCAATAGGTGCTAAAGTGGTATTGTTTACCGATTCAGATAACAAAGTAGAAGGCCTCAAACAGTTTGGAGCTGATGAAGTGGTAGTTGTTAATGATACCAATAAAATAGTGGAAGAATATAAAAACAGTTTTGATTTAATAGTAGACACACTACTTGTAGATCATGATATCAACTGTTATTTAGAATGCCTAGCCAGAGATGCAACTTTCGTTTTTGTGGGTGTTCCTACTGAACGCATATCAGTTGATATTAGGTTGTTAGCTACTAAGCGACGCGGAATATCTGCATCGAAAATTGCCGGCTTTCCTGATACCCAGTATATGCTAGAATTTTGCAGTGAAAATGACATTAAAGCAGATATCGAAATAATTGCTGCTAACGATATAAACCAAGCACATGAACGTATGTTACGTAATGATGCTAATAATATATTTGTAATAGATGCAACTACTTTTAAAAGCAATGACTTAACACAAAAGTCTGAATAGTAATATAGCTTAAAATCTAAAAAAATTGCTTGGCACCATAAATACTTGCTCTTTAGGGCGAGAATGGTGCCAACTGTATATACAGGTGGCAGTTGGAAATGCCAGTTTTCAGCAAGTGATTATAAGTTTTTAGCCAAGGCAGTGTTTTGCAAATTTAGTGTCGACTAAATCAAGAAATACTAACACAGGATAAAAGCTTAAAAACCTTGCCCTTTGGGGCTATTCTATTAAAAAGGTCTGCTTAAAATCGTTAAAATACTTTAAAATGCACTTGCATTAGGGCAGTATTTTGCCTTGAATTAAACTAGTTTACTTAGCCTTGAAACTCAGCATTTTTATTTGCCACGTATATATTTTTTTCATCTTTTATTAAATGATTTTTATCTGTAATATTTTGGTTAGAGTTACCATATTTTATATATGTATATACAAGACAGAATATAGTTATTGGAAGTATTACTGCAGCTGCGATTACTACTAAGGCATAATTATTAAAGCTATCATCAACAGGCTGGCTATTATACCTATTTGTAGTACATGGGCTGTTAGTGGTTAAATATGTCATGCTATAGCTATTTGTAGTTACTGTGGGTTTATGTTGTAATGTTAATTCAGCAAAAGTTTCTGTATCTGCCTTGCCTTCATTTCTTATACGATGAACAAACTTACCTAAACAATCTTGGGTTACATTTTTTAACTCTAATACAGTTGAATTAGCAAAAACTCTTTTGCTATCTACCGGCTTGGTATTAAAGTTGTAATTATTGCCAGCGGTTATTTTAGGGTGGTCATAGAAAAAAACTTTATTTTCAGGGAGAGAAACTCCAGCTAAAGCATGTTTAATATATTTACTGTTAAGTTTAGCATACAGCCATAATATTCCAGTGGTATGTTTTTGAGTAGAAAGATCGCCTTGATATATAAACCTTAGGTTATCGCCATCGTTAATTGCTATTGTTTCAGCATGTGGTTTCATAATTACATTTATGAATTCACTTTGCTGTTTGTTATTAGTTTGACTATTTACAGTTGTAGCGACTGTAG